>NZ_JBFBGL010000083.1:0-28212 GCF_040684635.1 Amycolatopsis sp. NPDC089917
ACCACGAACCCCCTGGTCACCACGCCGACAGGCCGGTCAAGTGTTCACGATGTCCTGAAACATCAACTGTTCACGATGTCCTGAACTCAGACATGACGTTAGAACGTCACTTACCACTCACGACCACCCCGCGCCCATGCCCACCGCCGCCCTGTCCCTTCATGGCCCCCGCGTCCTTCGGGCTCGTCCTTCCGGCTAGTCCTTTTGGCCGACCAAAGGCGATGACGGAACCATTCCCGCGCTCGATGTGCTTTCACCGCCCGGTGAACAGGATGGGTATTCGCCAACAGATCGGAAGAGGGGTCTCGGATGAGGAAGACGTGGTCCATCGCGCTAGCGATCGCCATCCTGGCGGCGGCCGCCGCGGCGGCGGTACCGGCGGGGGCGTCACCGGAGGCGTCGCCGGGGACGGTGAAGTGGGGGCCGTGTCCGGAGGACGCCGCGGCGCCTGGCCTGGAATGTTCGACGATCAAGGTTCCACTCGACCATGACGACCCCGGCGGCAAGCAGATCGACATCGCGATCTCCCGCCTGGCGAGCAAGAACCCGGGACAGCGCCGCGGCGTGCTGCTCACCAATCCGGGTGGTCCGTCGGCCGGGCTGAAGTTCCCCGCCGACCTGAGGACGGCGAAGATGCCGCAGAGCGTGCTCGACAGCTACGACCTGATCGGGTTCGACCCGCGCGGGATCGGGCACAGCACGCCGGTGACCTGTGACCTGACGCCGGAGCAGCAGGCGGTGGGCAACGTCCCGCCGTACGCTCGCGACGCCGCCGACGTGACGAAGCGCGCCGAGCAGTCGAAGGCCATCGCCGGGCAGTGCGCCGGTTCGAAGTCGGCGTGGATGCTGCCGCACGTCAGCACCGCCAACACCGCCCGCGACATGGACCGGATCCGGGCCGCGCTGGGCGAGAAGAAGATCTCCTTCGCCGGCTACTCGTGGGGCACCCACCTCGGCGCCGTGTACACCACGCTGTACCCGCAGCGCAGCGACCGGATCATGCTCGACAGCAACGTGGGCCCGGACGGCTGGGACTACGCGAACGATCGGCTGTACGCCCAGGGCTTCGACGACCGTTTCCCGGACTTCGCCAAGTTCGCCGCGGCCAACTCGGCCACCTACGGGCTCGGCAGCACGCCCGAGCAGATCACCGAGAAGTACTTCGACCTCGCCGCGCGGCTGGACAAGGCCCCGGTCCGCGACGTCGACGGCCCGAGCTTCCGGATGCTCACCTACGGTTTCCTCTTCGGCGACGCGGGAATGCCGCTCGTGGCGAAGATCTGGCAGGCGCTCGACAACGACCAGCCGCTCCCGCCGATGGGCCCGGGCGAAGTGCCCGGCGTGGAGAACTTGGTCTCCGGCCGCTACTACATGATCTGCAACGACTCCCGCTGGCCCAGTTCGGTGGGCACCTACCAGCGCACCGTGGCGATCGACCGGCTCCGTCATCCGATGTTCGGCGCCGCCGGCGCGAACGTCCAGCCGTGCGCGTTCTGGCCCGACGCCAAGGAGCGGCCGGTGCGCGTCGGTGACCGCGGACCCGCGAACGTCCTCATGCTGCAGAACCGGCGTGACCCGGCGACACCGCTGGTGGGGGCCGAGAAGCTGCGGCGCGCGTTCGGCGACCGGGCTCGCATGGTCACCGTCGACGCGGGCGGGCACGGCGTGTATCCCTACGTCGGCAACAAGTGCGCCGACACGGCGGCCACCACGTTCCTGCTGACGGGCCAGCGTCCGAAGCACGACCTGGCGTGCGCGGCCGAACCCCGATGAACCACCGGTGATGCCGGGTGCGCCGGAGTCTCCGGCGCACCCGGCATCACCGTGGCCGCTGGGGCATGATGATCACCGGACCGGAGAACCAGGAGGGACGGCCCCGTGCTTCCGACCGCCACACCGCCTCTCAGCCGCGGTCTGGCGATCGCCGAGGTCGTCGTCCTGGCCGGGCTGAACGTCGAACAGCTGGTGCGGCGCCTGATCCTGGACGGTCCGGTCCCGGCCGGCGAGGTCCTCTACTTCGCGGCCGGCTTGGTGCTGGGCGCGTTCGCGTTGCTGCGGCGCCGTTTCCCGGCGCGGACGGCGGTGCTGACCGCGTCGGGGATCGCGCTCTCGCTGGGGTGCAGCGTGGTGGGCTACCTGTTCGAACCGGCCGCGGCGCCGAGTGGTGACTCCGAGGCGCTGGCGCTGGCGGTCCTGGTCGGGGCGTCGTGCCACCGGCTCCCGCGCGGTCACGCGGCCGTGCTCGCGGTGCTCGGCGGGCTGACCATGGCCGCGGCCCCGGTGCTGCGCTTCGGCGACACGTTCACGACGCTGACCATCGCGGTGGTGTGGGCCCTGCTGTGGGGATGCAGCGTCATCGTCGGGCTGATGCTGCGGGACGGCGAAGCCCGTCGTGAAGCGGCGCTGGCCGCGGCCCGCGACCGGGAACGGCTCGCCCTGGCCCGGGAACTGCACGATCTGGTGGCGCACCACATCACCGGGGTCGTGGTCCGCACCCAGGCCGCCGGCGTGATCCTGGCGGACGGGCCGGAACAGGAGCTGATCAAGGAGATCGAGCACGCGGGAGCGGAGGCGCTCGGCGCGGTGCGGCGGCTGGTCATGATGTTGCGCAGCCCCGAACTCGCGTCGCAGGTCACCGTCGGCGGCCTGGTGGAGACGATCGAGGCGGCGGTCGGCGACGACCAAGGCGTCACGGTACGGCTGGCGGATGGGCTGGAGGATCTCGTGATCGCACCGGAAACGGTGTCCACCGTCCACCGCGTCGTCCTCGAATCGCTGAACAACGTGCGCAGGCACGCGCCCGACGCGCGCCAGATCACCGTGCTGGTCGAGCCGGTCGACGGCCGCCGGTGTCTCCGCGTCGAGGTCGGCAACGACGGACTCCGGCCCGGCAGGGTGCGCCGGTCTCCGGGCGGCTACGGCCTGATCGGGATGGCCGAGCGGATTTCGGCGCTGGACGGCACGCTGACCGCGGGTGCGCACGGGGAGCGCGGCTGGCGGGTCCTCGCCGAATTGCCTTTGCCGGGCGGCGTTTCCGCCGCCGGACCGGAAGGGGGAGCCGCGCGGTGACACTGCGAGTCCTGCTGGCCGACGACCAGGCCTTGGTGCGCACGGGTTTCCGGCTGATCCTGGAGCGGGTGCCCGGGCTGGAAGTGGTCGGAGAGGCGGAAAACGGCGAGCAGGCGGTCCGGATGGCCCGGCGGCTGCGCCCGGACGTCACGCTGATGGACATCCGCATGCCGCTGGTCGACGGCCTCGCCGCCACCCGGCAGCTGGCGGGCCCGGACGTCGAAGACCCGTTGCGCGTCCTCGTCGTCACCACCTTCGACCTCGACGAACTGGTGCACGAGGCCTTGTGCTCCGGCGCCTGCGGCTTTCTCTTGAAGGACGCCGGTCCAGGTCTGCTGGTCGAGGCGGTGCACGCGGCCGCGAACGGCGAGGCCCTGGTCTCCCCGTCGATCACCACGCGGCTGCTGGCCCATTTCACCGCCACCTCGGCCCGGCGTCGCGCCCGCCGTGCCGATCCCGCGCTGACCCAGCGCGAACTCGACGTCGCCAAAGCCATCGCGCGCGGCCGGACGAACGCCGAGATCACCGACGAGCTGACGATCTCCCTGTCGACGGTGAAGACCCATCTCGCGTCGATCCAGCGCAAGATCGCGGCCCGCAATCGCACCGAAATCGCCGTGTGGGCCTGGGAATCCGGCCTCGTACGGTGAACCGGGCACGGTTGTGTGGTCCGAACGAGCCCTGACGGGGCCGACCGGGCCGGAATAGCCTTTTTCGCCATGGCGCCTGAATTTCAGGTGAATCTCCGACGGATGAGGTGAATCCCGATGACCGAAACGAAATCGAGCCAGTCACGGACATCATCGAAGCTTCGGCGAAGCGCTGTGGTGCTGGCTGCCGTCGCCGGTGCCCTTCCCTTCCTGGCGGGTACCGCGCAGGCAGCGGCTTTCGTGCCCATTCCATCGAATTACGTCTACGACCCGAGCCGCGGCGCCTGGCACGACTATTGCACCTTGTCGCCGGACAAGCCCGTCGTCCCGCCCTGGGGCCAGGTGGACTTCCGCGGGCCGTGCGCGAACCACGACATGTGCGAGGAAGCAGGCGGGAAGAACACGCTGCGCTGCGACGATCTCTTCTTCCGGCTCATGCATCGGCAATGCGACCACACTTTCGGCACGGGCCCGGCCCGCGGCCCATGTGATTTCATCGCCGACACCTACTACAACGCCGTCCGCTCGACCGGCTGAGAACCGCTACGGTCGGCGCATGAGCGAAAACGCGAAGATCGGCCCGGCCAGGATCGGCAACGTGCTGCACCCGGTGGCGGACGTCGACGCCGCCGTACGGTTCTACACCGCAGCCTTCGGCCTGGAGACGAAGTTCGTGGACGGCGACCGTTACGCCGCTCTCGACGCGGGCGGCACCACGCTGGCTCTCGCCGGTCCCGCCGAGGACGTCACCGGCGGCGTGGCCGCGGCGTCCTTGAAGGTTCCCGACGTCGGCGCGGCGGTGGCCGCGATCGTGGAGCAGGGCGGATCCGTGGTCCGGCAGCCGGAGCGCGGCCCGCACGAGGTCCGGGCCGTGGCGCGCGACCCCTGGGGCAACACCGTCGTGATCTACGGTCCGCTGTGACCGCGAGCTGATCAGGCCGAAGCGTCGGTGAGTGTCCGGAGTTCGACGTCGGAGAGCCGCAGATCGAACAGGGCGAGCAGAGCGGGCAACTGCTCGACCGTGCGTGCCGAGGCGATCGGCGCGATCACCGTGGGCTGCTGGGCGAGCCAGGCCACCGCGACGGTCGCCATCTCCACGCCCCGGGCGGTCGCGACCTCTTCCACGGCGGCGAGCACGTTCACGCCGCGTTCGGTGTCGGCGTATCCGCCGGCGAGGCCGGGCATGTTGCGAATGTTCTCGACGGCGTTCCCCGGGCGGTACTTGCCGGTCAGGAAACCGGAAGCGAGAGCGAAGTACGGGACACAGGCCAGCCCTTCACGTCGCACGATGTCCCGCCGCTCGCCTTCGTAGGTGTCGCGGGAGACGAGGTTGTACTGCGGCTGCAGCGCGCTGTAGCGGGCGAGGCCCTCCCGGTCCGAGAAAGCCAGCGAGGCGGAGAGACGCTCCGGGCTGATGTTGGACGCCGCGATCGCGCGGACCTTGCCCGCCTTCACGAGGTCGTCGAGCGCGGTGACGATGTCCTCGACCGGGACGGACTCGTCGTCGAAATGGGTGTAGTACAGGTCGATGCGGTCGGTGCCCAGCCGTCGCAGGGACTCCTCGGCGGCGGCCTTGATGTTCGCCGGTGCGAGGCCTTTGAACCGGGGGTGGTCGCCGACCTTGGTGGCCACGACCATGTCGTCGCGGTTGCGGCGGGCGGCGAGCCACTTGCCGATGATGGTCTCGGACTGCCCGGGCTCGTTGCCGGGGAATTGGTACATGTACGAGTCGGCCGTGTCCACGAAGTTGCCGCCCGCGCGGTGATAGGCGTCGAGTACCTCGAAAGATCCCGTTTCGTCGGCTGTCCAGCCGAACACGTTCCCGCCCAGGCACAGCGGGGACACGAGGAGATCGGACGAGGCGAGCGGGCGAAGGGTGGTCATGATCGGTTCAAGCACGCACTTCGCTCCCGCCATTCCCCGATCGGCGGGGATCTGCCCGATCGTCGCGGCGCGGCTGCCCGAAAGTCCCCGTCAGACGTCAACCCGGGTTCGCTGACCGCTGATGGGGAGGCGTAGCCGAAGGCGGAATCCGCCGTCGGGGGTCGCGTCGGTGACCACGGTGCCGCCCAGCAACGCCGCGCGCTCCTGGAGTCCGAGCAGTCCGTGCCGGGCGCTGGGCAACGTCAGCGTGGGCCGGGTCGCGGGCGTGTTGCTGACGGTCACCGTGAGGTCGGTGCCGTCGTCCGCGATGTCCACGGTCGCCGTGCTGCCCGGCGCGTGTTTGCGCACGTTGGTCAGGGCTTCCTGGATGGTCCGGTAGATCGTGCGCTGGACGGCCGTGTCGATGCCCTCGGGCGCGGTGCCGGTCTGCCGCGTCTCGATACCGCTTCCGGCGATCAGGCGATCGAGATCGGACAGCGTCGGTTGCGGCATGAGCTCGGTCGTGGAACTGCCGGAGGCCCGTAGCAGGTTCACCATGTGGCGCAGTTCGTCGAGGGTGTCGACCGACAGCCTGCGGACGTTCTCGGCGGCGGTCTTCGCCTTCGGGTCCGTGGTCGACACGCTGAGCGCGCCGGCCTGGACGGCGATCAGGCTCACCTGGTGCGAAACGACGTCGTGCATTTCGCGCGCCAGCTGGGTGCGTTCCTTGGCGAGAACCGCCTGGGCGTCCAGGATCCGTTCGTGCTCACGAGCCTCCCGGATGTCCTCCAGCCGCAGGGTGAGTTCGCGCCGGGTGTGCACCAGCCTGCCGAGGAGGATCGGCGCGGCCGGGGTGATGACCGCGTAGATGACGGTGAGCACGTCGGTTTCCTCGAACCGCAGATCGATGCCGGGGAACACGTATCCGGCGGTGGCCAGCACGCCGCAGCCGGCGAGCAAATACCGGTTCGAACGCAGCAGCGCCACGGAATAGAGCGCGATCAGCGTCGCGATGACCGATCCCGAGATCGCGAGAGCGGGCAGGGTGACGGCGAAGACGAAGACCGGCCACCGGCGACGGAACGGCAGGACGCCGAGGGTGATGAGCGCGGCGCCGAACGCCAGCGGTTCGGCCCGGTCCAGTCCCGCGTCGATCGCGGCGACGGCGATCAGCCCGGCGTCGACGAGCAGCGCGCGCACCACCCGGTTCACGAGCGGCCCTCGCCGTGGCCCAGCAAGCCCGCCTGCTGGGCCACCAAAGCGGCCTGGACGCGGGTCGTCACCTGGAGTTTCGTGAGGATGGCGGACACGTGGTCCTTGACCGTGCCGACACCCAGGTGGATCCGCGCGGCGATGTCGGCGTTGGACAACCCGTCCGTGATGAGCACGAGCACCGCGCGTTCGCGGTCCGACAACCGCTCTACCTGCGTGGCCGCGTGCGAGCCCGCCCCCGATTCGAGATAGCCGTCGACGACGGTGCGCGTGACCTTGGGGGAGAGCACCACCCCGCCGGCGGCCAGCGTCCGGACGAAATGCGCGAGCAGGCCGGGCGCGGTGTCCTTGAGCAGGAACCCGGCCGCGCCCGAACGCAACGCGGTCGCGATGTACTCGTCGGAGTCGAAGGTCGTCAGCATCGCCACGGCCGGTGCCTTCCGCAGGCCGCGCAGCTCCCGCAGGATGGTGAGCCCGTCGACGTCGGGCATCCGGATGTCGAGCAGTACGACGTCGGGGCCGTGCAGGCCGATCTCCTTGACCGCCTCGGCGCCGGTCGCCGTCGCCACGACCTCGATGTCGCCCGCGGCCTCCAGGATGAGGCGGAATCCCGAGCGCACCAGCTCCTCGTCGTCGACGACGACCACCCGAATCATGCGCCCAGTCTCGTCGCTCCCGGCGGACGGGCACCACCCGAGGCGGGGAAGCCCCTACCCGCCGATCGGGTGGAGCACGGCAGCCGGTCGGCGGGGTGTTCGGGCCGGTTCGCCGGTGCGGCCGGTCGGCGTGGACCCGGACCATGGAAAGCGACGAAAAGGACGACGATCGCGATCGGCGGACACGGGAGTGCGGCAGTGCCTGGAACAGATCCGAAGACCACCCCTTCCCCGGGTGTGGTGAACCGACGCCGAGTGCTGCTCGGCACGCTTCCCCTCGCCGCGTTGCTGGCCGCCGGTTGCGGACGGCAGGCTCTCGGTGAAGAAGGCGGTCGCAAGCCGCTCGCGCTGGTGTACAACGGCCCGCAGGGCTGCGACGAGTGCGCGCCGTCGGTGGCCGAATTGCTGCGCGAGGCGCCGCGCCCGTTCGACGTCAAGTACGTCGGCCCCGGCACCGGTGTCCCGCTCGACGCCGCCGCGCTCGCCGAGGCGCGGCTGTACGTCCAGCCCGGTGGCGGTTCCGATCTGGAGCGGACCTGGCGGGATCTGCGTGACTCCGCCCAGGTGATGCGCGACTGGATCCGGGCGGGTGGCAGCTACCTCGGCCTGTGCTTCGGTGGCTACCTGGCGGGCCGCGACCCGGGCTTCGACCTGCTGCCCGGCGACAGCTACGGGTACGCCGGTTCGCCCGGCTCCACCGTCCCCGACGACCGCGACACCGTGCTGAAGGTGACCTGGAAGGGCGAAACGCGGCACATGTACTTCCAGGACGGACCCGCATTCCGGTTGGACCGTGGCGCCGACGCGACCGTCCTGGCGACTTACGACAACGGAGCCGCTGCCGTCGTCGTCGTGCCGTACGGCAAGGGGCGGATCGGGCTCAGCGGCCCGCATCCGGAGGCCGACGATTCCTGGTACGAGGACGCGGGCCTGACCAATCCCGAAGGCGTCCGCCTCGACCTGGCTCACGAACTGATCGACACGACCGTCGGACGACCGTGAGAGTGCGAGTGCGTGTCTGCTCGCTGGATCCCCTCACGGCGGCCGGAATGGTCAGCTATCTGGGATCCCGCCTGGACATGAGGGTCGTAGGAGCTTCGCAGCGAGCCGAGGCCGACGTCGTCGTCGCGGCGTTCGAACGTCTTTCGGCCGACGCGATCGCGGCCTTGCGCCGGCTCGCGGCCGAGCCGGGCAAGCCGATCGTGCTGATGGTGGACCGGATCAGGGAAAGCGAGCTGCCGGTCGCGGTGGAGTGCGGGGTGGTCGCCGTGCTGCCGCGCGCGTCGGCGACGGACGAAGAACTGCCGGGCGTGGTCCGGTCCGTCGCGGCGGAGCCACCGTCCGATCCGCTCGGCGCGCTGATCCGCCAGGCCGGCCGATTCCCGCGTGACCGGATCGATCCTCCCGAGCCTGCCGCGCCCGCCCTTTCCGAACGCGAGACCGATGTGCTGCGCTTGATGGCCGACGGGCTCGACACGAACGCGATCGCGGCCGAACTGTCCTATTCGGAACGGACGGTGAAGAACATCATCTACGCCATGACCTCCCGGCTGAAGCTGAGGAACCGGTCGCACGCGGTGGCGTACGCCTTGCGGACCGGGGCGATCTGAGTCGGCCGGCGACGCGGACGGGAAGGGCGGCCGGGCCGGCCTCGATTTCGATCCGTGCCAGCGGCGCGCCGACGCGGTCATGCGGTCGTGGGCATGGCGACTCCGTCACGCTCGCAAGAGCAGGCTGTCGTTCATGGCGGAGAAGGCGCGCCGCACGTGGCCCGGGAGCTCGCCGGGAGCGCAGTCGGGCAGCCATTCGTCCAGCGCGCACCGCCAGGTGGCCACGCAGAATTCGATGAGCATGCGCAGTTCGAGGTCGCGCGGATCGCCGAGCCGGTGTGCGGCCTCGGTCTGGATTTCCGCGCAGTGGCGCAGCGAATGGCCGTTCAACGAGGCGGACCGGTCGATCAACCTGAGCGTCGCGGGGAAGCGCTCGTACCAAGCGTCGTCCATGTGGTCCAACGTGGTCAGCAGCGCGTCGCGGAAGACGTCCACAAGAGATCCGGACTTCTCGGTTCCGTCCAGCGTGACGAGGAAATCGCTCCAGAGTTGTTTGACGGCGGTGAGGGCGACGTCCTCCTTCGACCGGTAGTTGCGGAAGAAGGTCCGCCTGGACACCTCGACCGCGTCCAGCAGCGCGTCCAGCGGGGTGGTGTCGAAACCGTGCTCGCCGAACAGCTCGATCGCCGTTTCCGCCAGGGCTTGGCGAGTGCGCAGCTTCTTGCGCTCGCGCAGGGTCGCGGGCTCCCCGGAGGTCGTCATGGACCGAAGTCTAGCCGACCCGCCCCGGGCGAGCATATGATTCAATGGAGCAAACGCCACACTGTGGCACTTTGAGTGGAGGAGATCAGATCGTGCGCGCACTAGTCGTGGACCACACCGCGAAAGCCCATCTCTCCCAGGCCGAGGTGGCCGATCCGGTCCCCGCCCCCGGCGAGGCGCTGGTGCGGGTGGAGGCGGTTTCCCTCAACTACGGCGAGGTCAAGGGCGCGACCGACCCGGAGACGCCGGACGGCGCCCTGATCGGCTGGGACGCGGCGGGCGTCGTGATCGAGGCGGCCGCCGACGGTTCCGGGCCCGCGGCCGGGACCCGAGTGGTCACCCTGGGCGAGACCGCCGGGTGGGCCGAGCTGCGGGCGGTCCCGGCCACCCGGCTCGGCATCGTGCCGGACGGCGCCGACCTCGGCGCGGTGAGCACGATCCCGGTCGCCGGGCTGACCGCGCTGCGGGTGTTGCGGGGTATGGGATCCCTGCTCGGCCGCCGCGTGATGGTCACCGGCGCGTCCGGCGGCGTCGGTCGCTACGCGATCCAGCTGGCGGCCCGCGCGGGCGCCGAAGTCGTCGCCATCAGCGGGAACCCCGCGCTGGAGGAAAGCCTGCGGGCGCTGGGCGCGCACGAGGTCCACGCCGATCCCGCCCACGTGGAGCGTCCGGTGGCCGCGGTGCTGGAGAACGTCGGAGGGCGACAGCTCGTCGACGCGTTCGCCGCTGTCGAGGCGGGAGGAACGGTGGTGAGCGTCGGCCGGTCGTCCGGAGTGGACTCGATCTTCCCCGCCGCCGCGTTGACACCGACCGACGGACGGCACGACCGGTCGATCCGCACCTACTTCTTGCTCGCCGACGCGGCCGAAGACTTCTCCGCGGACCTGACCTGGCTCGCCGCCGAAATCGCCGAGGGGCGCGTCGATCCCGGAATCAGCATGCGAGCCGCGTGGAACTCCTATGGCGACGCGGTCATGGCCCTGCTCGAACGACGCCTGCACGGCAAAGCGGTGCTGGACATCGTCTGAGCGGACTACTCGGCCTTGAAGTAGGGATTGTGGATCAGGCCGACCAGGTTGCCGTCGGGGGTGCGGACGATGGCGACCTTGATGCCTCCGCCGACTTCTTTGACTTCTGAATGCGTAGTCGCCCCGGCGGCGAGCAAGGCCGCCTCACCGGCTTCGACATCCTCGACGCCCCAATAGGTGATCGGTCCGGCTTCGGGGTCGCCGTCGGGATCGAGCGCGAGTTCGTAACCGGCGACCGTGTAGCCGACGTAGAACGGCTGGTCGAAATACGGTTCGATGTCCAGCACCGAAGTCCACCACTTCTTGGCGGCCGCGAGATCGGGCGCCGGGTAGACGATGGTGCGAAGGCCGAGGAATTCCACGCTCATCGGAGAGACGCTAGCACCGCGTCGTGGCCGAATCCCGGAAGAAGCGCTGACGCGGCTGCCCTTTCGTCCATCGAACGTTGCCTGTTCGCACGGAGCGCTCACGCGCGACCGCGCTCGGTGGAAGGGTGGCCGCGCAGTGATCGTCTAGAGGGAGTGACGCACCCGTCGCTCCGGAGGGAAGACTGATGAGTTTCCAGGTCGTACCGGCGGAAATCGGCAAGCACGCGGCCTCTGTCGACGGGATCGCCGAGCGCTTGGACACCGTGCTGGCGGCGGCGAACACCGCGGCCATGTCGGACGAGGCCTACGGACTGATCTGCGCGTTCGTGCCGCCGTTCATCAATCCGGCGGAGGAGAAGACGATCGACTCGATCAAGGCCGCGATCGACGGTGTCCGGGCGACCGCCGCCAATCTGCGCACGGCCGAGCAGTCCTACAGCGAGCAGGACGCCTCCGGTGTCGAGATGTTCAAGCAGTACGAGGCCGCCATCCCGACGACGCCGATGGAGAAGGCCCAGCGATGACCAACCCTCTCGTCGCCACACCGAAGGATTCCACCACCGCGGTGTCCGGCGTTCCCCTGCTCGAATCCGCCACCGAGTTGAAGTCGTCCATCGAAAGCGGTGACTGGGCGTCCGTCGCGGTCGGCGCGGTCGGGACCGCGATGGACGCGGTGTCCGCCGCCATGGACCCGTTCGGCACCATCCTCGCCGCCGGTGTCGGCTGGCTGATGGAGCATGTCGGGCCCCTGAAGGAAGCGCTCGACGCTCTCGCCGGAGACCCGGACGAGATCACCGCGCACGCCGAAACCTGGCAGAACGTCGCCGACGAACTCGCGTCGATCAGCACCGACCTCGACGGGATGGTCGTCGCCGAGACCGCGAACTGGGCGGGCACCGCCGGCGACGCCTACCGGGCGCGCGGGGCGGACGTCGCGGCCCTGATCGGCGCCTGCCAGCAGGCCGCGGGCGGAGCCGCCTCCGGCACCCGGATCGGCGGCGAGGTGGTCACCGCGGTCCGTACGCTCGTCCGCGACACCATCGCCGAACTGATCGCCAGGCTGATCAGCTGGGCCTTGCAGGTCCTGGCGACACTCGGCCTGGGCATGACCTGGGTGCTGCCCCAGGTAACCGCCGCCATCGCGAAGACCGCGAGCAAGATCGCCACCGTCGTCACCAAGCTGGTCAAGGCGATGAGCGCGCTCGCGCCGCTGATGAAGAAGGCGAAGAACATCTTCGCCCAAGCGGAGAAGGCGCTTCGCAAGATCGACGCGGGCAAGACCGGGCCCCCGGGAAAGCCGCGCGGCCCGAAGCCGGGCGGGGAGTACAACGGCACCCGCGGCGGCGGGGGCGGCGGCAAGGGGAAGAAGCCTCAACCGCAGCCCGACAAGCCGGCGGACCTGTCGCCGGAACTCGGCAAGTTCGACGATCTCACCCAGGCGCAGAAGGACGCCGCGCAGAAGATGAAGCGGTGGATCCTCGACCACAAGGACAGCGGCCAGTTCGGCGCCTGGCACAACAACGTGGACGACAACAAGCTGAACTCGCTCGGCCTGGGGAACAAGCCCACCCCCGGCGCGGGCTCGACCTGGGGCGGCCGGATCTACGGGAACCACGGGCAGGCAGGCGGCAAGGTCGGGAACGAGGGCAGGCTTCCGCACAACGGCAAGACGAGCGACGGCAACAAGCCCGCCGGCCAGCCGCTGGGCCCGGACGGGAAGCCGGCGAAGCCGTACGACGGCAAATACTACGAGTTCGACGTCCACCCGACACCGCGGTACGACGACAAACCCATCAGGGACGCCGACAAGTACACGGACTTCAACGGGAAGCCGTTGCCGGACAACCAGCGGCCGAAGCCGGACCGGATCGTCAAGGACGACAACGACAAGTTCTATTACGCGCCGGGGCACTACGACAAGTTCTACGAGGTTCCCTGAGCTGACCTGGGTAAATGGCCGACGGCTTCACGGTAGTGCCTTCGCGACGCGGTGCTGACCGGTCCGTGAAGGCCTCCTTGAGGGACCCAGAGTCCCTCAAGGAGGCCTTCACGGACCAGCCTGCGAACGGCCGCACTCACGACCCGCGCCGGTCCCGATCCGCCCGCATCGCGCTGGTCGCGACCAGCGCGAGAGCGAGCATCACGACGAAGAAGACGAGGCTCTGGCCCATCGCGGCGGCGTGACCCGCCGGACCGTCGGGAGCGGCGGCGAGGCGTGCTTGCATGACACCGCCGACGCCGGCCGCGCCGATGGCGGCTCCCAGCGATCGCATCGCGTTGAAGACGCCGGATCCCGCTCCGGCAACGTCGGGAGGCAGCGACGCACTGGTGATCGCCGAGACGGACGTCCAGGCGATCCCGTTGCCGAAACCGTTGAGAACGACAGCGCTCATCAGCGCCCACAGCGGTGTGCCCGGCGATATCAGGATCGCCAAGGCGAGCAGTGAGATCGCGACGATTCCCAAACCGGCCCCTGAGACGACGGCGGTACTACGACGAACTCGGTCTGGTCCCGGCGACCACGCGCCGAGCCAGGGTGCGCTTCTACGACGACGACGCCGGCTCGCGTTCGTCCAGCTCTGGCACGACGACGCGATGATGAGCCTCGACCACACCGCGGAGATTCTCGCCGGACCACGCGCGATCGAGCACTGGCGTGAGCTCGTCGCCCACCGCGTCGACGACCTCACGGCGACCGTCGAGCGGTTGCGCCAGGCGATAGACGCTTTGACCCACCTCGGCAAATGCCCGCGCGACGACCCGCTCTCGTGTCCGGTCACCGCCGAACGAGTCGAGGCCAGGGTCGCGAAGGCGATCGCGGGCGACTAGCCGCGCCGCCGCCGTTGCCCATCGCGCCGGCCCGGGCAAGAATCGTCGCGACGCGTGACGGGTCGAGGAGGCGGCGGATGAGTGACACCAGGCGGCGGACGGCGGAGAGGGCGAGCGAGGTCCGTCCATGCTGACGCGGGTCGCGGAAGGTGTGCTCGTCCACGAGAGCGAGTTCGTGCGGAGCAACGCCGTCGTCGTGCAGGGCGGGGACGGTGTGCTGCTGATCGATCCCGGCGTGCAGGACCACGAAATGGCCTGCCTCGCGAACGACCTGTCGCGGCTGGGGCAGACCGTGGTGACGGGCTTCTCGACGCATCCGGATTGGGATCACCTGCTCTGGCACGCCCGCCTCGGCACGGCTCCCCGTTACGGCACGGCCCGGTGCGCGGCCGCCGTCGAGGAACTGCTGGCCGGCCCGGACGCGAAGGCCCGCATCATCGAGCACCTGGAGCCGACGGGCATCGCGGACAAGGTTCTGCTGGACCTGTTCGGTCTCCTCACCGCCCTGCCCGCCGGGACGACGCGGATCCCGTGGGACGGCCCCGGGGTCCGGATCATCGAGCACCGGGCGCACGCGCCGGGCCACGCGGCGCTGGTCATCGAAGAGCGCGGGGTTCTCGTCGCGGGCGACATGCTCTCCGACGTCCTGGTCCCGATGCTCGACTTCGACGGCGATGACCCGGTCGAGGACTACCTCGCCGCGCTGCGGCTGCTGGAGGACGTGGCGGGCGACGTCGAGGTCGTCGTCCCCGGCCACGGGTCGGTCGGCGGAGCCGGCCAGGTGCGTGAGCGGATCGACCGCGATCGGGCGTACGTGCTGGCCCTGCGGGAGGGCCGCGTCCCCGACGACCCGCGGATCGGGCCGTCGGCCGAACCCGGCTGGGAGTGGGTGAGCGACGTGCACGAAGGGCAGGTTCGGCGCCTTCCGGCTTGACCCGCCGGTCAGCGGCGGCCGGCGGCCAGGATGACGAGGAACTGGCCGCCACCCGGTTCGACGTTCGCGGTCACCGGTAGCCCCGGCAGCAGCCGGGAGAACCGGTCCACCAGCCAGTCCGCCGCCTCCCGCGCGTCCTGCCTGGTCGGGCACCGGGCCACCATCTCGCGGCCGCCCTTGCGTTCCAGCCGTCCGGCGACGGTGATCAGCGGAGCGGGTTCGACCACGTGCAGGCGGTCGGGCCAGGCGATCACCACCTTCACCGCGCCCTTGCGGGTGTTGCATCCGCGGTGCGCGAGCCGCTCGGCGATCTTGGCCTTCCGGTCGGCGGTCCGGCTGTCGACACTGGGGCCTCGCGGGTCGTTCACCGACATGTCGGGATCGACTGGTTCGTCGCACACCCAGCATCGCCAGCCGTCGCGCTCGGCCACCTCATCCAGAAGACTCACCCGAGCAACCTAGCCCGCGCTGCTCCCGTCCCTCACACCGCCTCCGGTGCCGGTGGTTCGAGAAACGGGCAAATATTTTTGGCCCCTTTACCGTCCGAATTATCTTGCGTTAATCTTGGGTGCTGAGCTCGGGTTTTGAAGATCGGCGCGGGACTGCTGTCTTCTTTCTCCTCGTGCGAACGATTGATCGCCTTTTGGGGCCGCAAGTCGGAATTGTTCCGCACATTCTGAGAATTCGTAACGGAAAACCGGCCTTGCTCGACGCTGTCGATGGATTTCCCGGGATCGCTTACCACGCCTGACGAATTAATGGAGGTAGGCAGGTGTTCGGTCGAGCCAACCGTTCCACTCACGGAAGACATGTCCGGCTTCACTATCAGGATCCCCGTTTCGCCGCCGACTACGCGCAGGCTTATCGATCGGGACCGAGCGAGCGCTATTTCGCGTCGCGGCTGTACGCCGTCGCGGAGACTTTGCGGTCCTTCCCGTCCGGTGATCTGCTCGATGTGGGCTGCGGGCCGGGCATGATGGTTCATTACCTGCTGGGCAACGGCGACGGTGAATTCCGGATCACCGCTTGCGACCAGTCCGCCGCGATGGTCGACCTCGCCGCGCGCGGACTGCGCGACGACGACCAGGTCCGGCTGCACGTCGCCGACATCGGTGACCTGCCGTTTCCCCGCGACAGCTTCGACATCGTGCTGGCGATGGGCGTCCTGGAGTACGTCGACGCCGACCGCGCCCTGCACGAGATCGCGCGCGTGACGAAGCCCGGTGGCTTCGTCGTGATCTCGATGCTCAACCCGCTCAGCCCGTACCGCCTGTTCGAGTGGGGCGTGTTCTGGCCGTCGCGGCGCCTGCTCGGCCGGATCGAGGGGCTTTTCGGTGTCCCGGAAGAGCGCAGGCATCGTGCGGACAAGAGCGGTATCCATGCCCTGCCGGCGTTCCGTTTGGTCGGCCGGATGCGGGAATCGGGTCTACGACCGCACGACGTCGTGTACTACGACATCACGGCGCTCGTCCCGCCGCTCGATCGCCTGATCAGGCCGTGGCTGTATCGCTGGCGGTATGCCCCCGAACGGACGGTGAGCCGGAGGTCCCGCCGATGGCTCGGCACCGGATACCTCGTCGTCGCGCAGTTACCCGCGGAGGCGCGGCACAGTTCAGTACAGCTCGATGAGGAGTCGCTCGCTGAACGCGCGTGAAACACAAAGGGTCATTTGGCTTTCGCGGTCGGTGGCGGTCAGGCAGTTGTCGCGATGATCCGGGACGCCTTCCAGCACACCGGACACGCATGAGCCGCAGATGCCCTCCTGACAGGATTTGAAGACTTCGACGCCGTTGTCCTCGAGCACCGACAGGATCGATTTCCCCGCCGGGACTTCGAACTCCTCGCCGGTGTCGAGTGCGACGGTGATCGGACGGTCGCCGGAGGTGTCCACGTCGGCGGCTTCGAAATGTTCGACATGGACGCGGTCCTCGCCGACGACGTCGCCGAGCAAGGCGGTGACCTGCCGCATGAAGCCGTCGGGGCCGCAGGTGTAGACATGCGTCGCCGAAGTCAGTCCGCCCGCGATCGCCCTCAGGACGCCGGGATGTTCGTCGCGGGGAACCCCGAAATGCGGGCGGACCCGGCCAGCGAACTCAGCCCGCTCCAGCAAGTCCGCGAAAGCCGCCTGCTCGCGGGAACGGGCGAAATAGTGCAGTTCGAATTCGGCGCCCCGGGCGAACAGTTCGTAGGCCATCGACAGCAGTGGCGTGATGCCGATGCCGCCGGCGACGAGGACGTGCCTGTCCGCTTCGGCGGCGACGCTCAGCAGATTGCGCGGCGCGCCGATCTCGAGCCGGTCGCCGACCGATACCTGATGCATCGCCACGGATCCTCCGCGCGAGTCCGGCTCCCGTTTGACGGCGATCAGGATCGAGTGCGCGTCCGGGGCCCCGCACAGGGAGTACTGCCGCAGCACCCCGGTCGGGCCGACGACGTCGACGTGCGCCCCGGCCCGGGGCCGGACCCGCAGCGGCTCGTCGTCCTGCCGGACCAGCCGCAGGCTGCGGATTTCCGGGGTCTCATCGGTGATTTCGGCGACGCGGAAGAGAGCGTTCGTCATCGAGGCCTCCAGACGGTGGTCGGATCAGCGCATGAAGAGGCCGCCGTTCGCGTCCCAGCAGGCGCCCGTGACGGAGGCGGCTTCCGGGGACGCGAGGAGCGCCACCATGTCGGCGATGAACGTCATGCTCCCCAGGCGTCCGACCGGGATCCCGGCCTTCAGCTCACCGAGCTTCTCCTCGCCGACGATCCGGTGGACCATGGGGCTGTCCTGCGGGCCGGGGGAGACCGCGTTCACCGTGACGCCCCGGGCCGCGAGCTCGCGGGCGAACACCTTCGTCGCCGTCAGGATCGCGCCCTTGGAGGACGCGTAGTGCCCGCCGGTCGCGGTGCCGCCGTTCTGTCCCGCCAAGGAGGCCATGTTGACGATCCTGCCGTACCCGGCTTCGGCCATGTGCGCGCCGAAAAGCTGGCAGGCGTGGAAAGTGCCGCCGAAGTTCACCGCCATCACGGCGTCGAGTTCCTCAGGGGTGATTTCCAGCAGCGGCCGGGCCTGGGTGCGGGCGGCGTTGTTGACGAGGACCTGGACCCCGCCGAAGTCACCGAGCACGGACGCGAGCAGCTGGTCGACGTCGGCGCGGACGGCGACGTCCACCCGGTAGCTCTGGGCGTGCGCCCCGGTCCGGTCCAGTTCGGTGGCGAGCCGCTTGGCGGCCGCTGCGTCGAGGTCGGCGATCGCCACCCGGTGACCGCCGTCGTGCAGGCGCCGGACGATCTGCTCGCCGAGTCCGGTGGCCCCGCCGGTGACCACGGCGACCGGCGCGTCGCCGGTCACAGCAGGAATCCCGCGGCGGGAACGGCCTCGTCGGCATTGATCAGCCGGACGACCTTGCGGGCGAGCCGATCCTCGGCGCCGTCGGCGCCGAGGCGGACGACGTAGTCGACGTCCGCCGCCCACAGATCGTGGCGGCCGCGTTTGTACGCGACGACGATCTGGCTCGCCTTGATCGAGACCGACCCGTCGCCGACGTCGGTGGGGACGAACCGCGAGACGGTCCGGACGGTGATCGCCGAATCCACCGCGGCGATGGCGTAGCCCTCGGTCATCCGCCGCACCCGCAGCTCGCGCATCCTGGCGTCGTCGTGGACCATGTTGAGGACGTCGTCGAAGTCTTCGGCGTCGCGGTCGATCGGGATGACGTACAGCGCGTCTTCCGCGTAAAGCCGTTGCCAGGCCTCGTAATCCTTGGCGTCCAGCAGGGCGGCCTCACGCCAGATCAGCTCGATCGCGCGGACCACCCGCGCGTCGGCGACCGAGGCCGCCGGGACGGGAAGTGTCTCAGTCATCGCTCATCATCTGCTTCCACTGGGCATACGCGGCCCGCATGCCGGTCTCGTCGGTGACATGGCCGGTCGGCCAGCCCTCCGCGGAAGGCTTTTCGCGACCGAGGCCGCGGTTGACCATGATCGGCATCTCGGGCGCGCCCTGGGTGCCGCGTTGCACCCGGTCCCAGCCTTCGGAGTCGTCCGGCGTGCCGAAACCGAACGGTCCCTGGAAATGCTCGTGGGCGCGCAGCCGCTCCCGGTTGACCGGCCCGACGATGTCGGCCGGACCGTCGCTGCCGAGGGCGACGTGTTCGATGACGGTCTCGTCGACGCTGATCGGCCGCAGCACCCGGAAGAACGAGATCGACATCGACACGTTCGGGAACAGGTTGAGGTTGAATCCCGTGCCGTGCACGGCACGGACCAGCCGCCGGATCTCGGCCTGCCCTGCTCCGGCGGCTTCCAGGCTCGCGACCAGACCGTCGAACCGCGGCTGGAGCGGTTCACTGCCGTCGTCGGCGTCCAGGTCCGAGTGCTCGGGGACCATCCGCATCACCGAGTGACCGTTCCCGAGATCGTGGGTGATCGCCGCCGGGTCGGTCATGAACGACATCATCTCGGCGGTTTCGGCGTCGACCGAGGCCATCCAGGAGCGGTGGACGATGGGGAAGTGGTACCCGTCGGTGGTGTTCTCCAGCTGGATCTTCCAGTTGCCCCGGTAGGTGAACCGGTGGGTGCCGAGCACCTTCACCGGGTAGCCGCCGCCCTGGGACATGAAGCGGTCGATCCAGGGTTTGACGTCGCCGAGGAAGTCGGCCAGCGGCTCGGCCTCGGCGTTCAAGGTCGCGAAGATCATCCCGCCGTACGACTCGGTGCGCAGCGTCTTCAGCCCGAGATCGGCCTTGTCCAGGACGCCCTCGTACCCGTCGGGGTAGGGGACGCCGCGCAGTTTGCCGTCCAGGCCGTAGGACCAGGCGTGGTAGGCGCAGGTGAACCCGTTGGCGTGACCGGACTTCTTCTCGCAGAGCGACGCGCCGCGATGGCGGCAGCGGTTCACCAGCGTGCGGATCTCGCCCTTGCGGTCCTTGGTCACGATGACCGGATGGCGTCCGACGTGGGTCGATTTGAAGCTGCCGGCCCTGGGCAGCTCCGATTCGTGGGCGACCCAGATCCACGTCCGCTCGAAGATCTTCGTCATCTCCTGGTCGAAGATCTCCGGGTCGGTGTAGAGGCGGCCGGCGACCCGGTCGTCCAGGACGAGGTCGGCGGGCGGCAGGCCGTGGACGGTTTCGGCGGTGAATGCCGTGCTTTCGACGGTCATCGCGATCAGCCCCGGTATTCGCGCGGAGTGAGGGCGCGGCCGATGCGCGCTTCGATCTTGGCGTACTTCCACAGCTTCCAAGGGCTTTCGCCGACCGGCGTGGTGCGCAGGATGCCGCACGCCTCCTTGACGGTCTCCTGGGTGTCGACGTCGCAGAGCAGGTAACAGGTCCACGGCCAGCCGTCGGACGGGCCGACCATATGCGAGTCGTCGTCGATGTCGCCGATGAAGTCGACGCCCGGAAGGCCCTTGATGCCGTCCATCAGCGCGACGAAGGCGGTCCACACGTCACTCGCGGCGACGCCACCTTCGGGAAGGTCGAAGAAGTTCTGGTTGATGCCGATGCAGAACAGCACCCGCAGCGGGGTATCGCTCATGGTGGTGGTTCATCTCCTCGTCAGCGGTCGGGAGTGGTCACTGGAAACCGGGAACGGTGGGCGGCTGTCCCATCAGCACAGCGCCCGCGGCGTCGTACATGGCCGGGCCGAGGAACGCGTGCTGCCGCGGGACCAGGGCGTCGCCGAGCAGCCGTTGCAGGGGGTGGCCGGTGGCGATGGCGGTGGTCCCGGAGAGACGGATGACCTGGTCGACGGTCTCCGCGGCGGTCTTCGCCAGATGGGTCGAGGACATCCGGAGATGCGCGTTCTGTTTCGCCGTCACCGGGTCGCCGTCCAGCACGGTCTGCCACGCGTCGTGGGTGACCTCGTAGAAGTACGCCCGAGCCGACCGCATCGTCGTCTCGGCTTCGGCCAGCCCCGTCCGGTAGTAGGCGCGGTCGGCGAGTTTCGGCGCGCCCGTGACGCCTGAACGGCCGCTGCCGACCTCGGTCGCGAAATCGAGCGCGGCGCGGGCGACACCCGAACCGACGACGGCGAGGACCTGGGCGGCGTAGGCGATGGTGGGGTAGCGGTACAGCGGTTCGTCGATGGTGGGTTCGCCGCCGCGGATGAACGTCCATTCCCGGGGGACCTCGACCTTGTCGACGACGAGATCGAAGGAACCGGTGCCCTTCATCCCGACGACGTCCCACTCCTGGACGATCTCGACCTGTTCGGGGCGCAGCAGCGCGGTGCGTGGCTTTCCGGCGGTCGAGTCGTCGCCGGGGATCCCCACGCCGAGGATGTCCGCGCCCATGCAGCCGCTCGCGAACTTCCAGCGGCCGTCGACCAGGAATCCGGACGCGGTGGGTTCGGCCCGCTGGACGGGGAAGAGCCCACCGGCGAAGCACACGTCCGGTCCGTCGGCGTACAGCTTGGCCTGGGTCTCGACGGGCAGCGCCGCGAGGTAGACCAGCGCGGAGCCGAAGCTGGCGACCCAGCCGGTGGAGCCGTCGACGACGGAGATCCGCTCCACCAGCTCCAGGAACTCGGCGGGCGGAAGGGGAGCGCCGCCGAACCGTTCGGGAGTCGAGGCACGGTAGACGCCGACTTCCTTGAGCCTGCCGACGAACTCGCGCGACACGTACCGCTGGTCGCGGAACTCCTGACGGCGCTCGACGAGTTCGGCCAGGACGGCATCGAGTTTCGCGGCCGGGCTCTCCTGGGTCTGGGCCATCTGGCGCTCCTCGTGTCGTGGGCAGGGCGGTCCGGTGCGACCGCTCGCCCTCGACGTTAGGGATCTTCGCCGGGTCTTTCCATTGGTCATTGCCTGCCCGGATGCGGGGATTCCCACCCGGATCCGTAGGGGAAATCCTTACCGGGGCCTCCGGATGCGAACTCCTATGCTGAGGCCGTGGAGGCCGATCCGATGGCACCTGAGCCGGGTGCGGACGACTTCGAGGCGATGATGAACGCCTCGAAGGTGTGCGTGCTCGTCCACGACGCGGCGACCAAGAACATCCTGTGGGCGAACCCCGCCGCGTGCGAGATGCTCGAATTCAGCCTTCTGGAGCTCCGGCCGCTCAAGGCCGATCACATGAGCAGTTCCGCTCAGCAGTACGACCGGGTGATCGGACGGGCGTGGCTGCAGGCGGCGGTGGAACACGGTTCGAGCCGGATCGTGTGGCACTACCGGAGCAAATCCGGCCGCGTCATCCCCACCGACGCCGTGGCCATCCGCGTCGAACTCGCCCGCGGTCCCGCGGTGATGGTCCAGTTCCGCGACATCCAGCGCGCGGAGGACGTCGAGCGGGAGCTGAAGCTGACGACGTCGTACGTCGACGCGCTGGCCCGGCACACCTCGACCGTGGCGTTCATGCTCGACGCCGCCGGCGCGGTGCGGTTCGCGACCGACAGCGCGCTGACCTTCCTCGGGCTGACCGGCGACGACGACCGGCTGGCGGGGGAGCCGCTGACCGCGTACGCGCGGTTGTACCTGGGCGGCAGACCGGTCCGCTGGACCGAGGTGGCCGCCGGCGCGGATCCGGTCGGCCCGGTCCAGCTGGAGGTTTCGGGGGAGTGCCCGACCTGGCTGGAGGGGAGCCTGGAGCGGCTCTCCGAGTCCGAGGTGGACGCGTACCTGATGATCCTGCACGACGTCTCCGAGCGCGTGCGCGGCGAGGCGCGCCGGGAGCTGGAACTGCGGCACGAGAACTATCTGGCGCGCTACAACGCCATGGGGGACATGGCGATGGCGATCGCGCACGAACTCGGCCAGCCGCTGGCCGCCGCCGCGAACTTCATCGCGGGCATCCGGGCGCGCGCCGCCACGATGGCCACCGCCGACGACCTCCGGGAGCGGATCGCGGGCCAGATGGGCTACGGGCTGGACAGTGTCGCCCGGCAGATCGACCGCGCCAAGGAGATCGTCGGTTCCCTGCGGGCCTTCGTCGGGCATCTGGAACAGGTCGAGCAGCTCGTCGACCTGAACGAGATCGTCCGGGAGTGCCTGTACTTCATCGAGCTGAGCGCCGCGCCGAACGCCGTCGAGGTCGAGGTCCGGCTCGATCCGGCGCCGATCCCGGTGCGCTGCGAGCGTGTCCTCACCGGTCAGGTGGTGATGAACCTGTGCCTCAACGCGATCGACGAGACCGCGGAATGCGAGCCGGTGCTCCGGCGGATCGTCATGAGCACGCAGGCGAAGGAAGGCGTCGGGGTGCTCACCGTCGACGACCACGGCCGCGGTGTCGCCCGGGACCCTTTCGCCGAATCGTTCACCAGCAAGGCAGGCGGAAGCGGGATCGGGCTGGCGCTGAGCCACCGCATCATCACCCGGCAGCACGGCAGCATCTGGGCGGAGCTGCGCGAGGAGGGCGGTTCCCGGTTCGGTTTCGCGCTGCCGCTGGCGGAGCCGGGCGCCACGTAAGGGAAATCCTCAGGCGGCGCGGTGGAACTCGGGATATCGCCGGTTTCGGCCGCGGCTCTAGCGTCGAGGCATGACCGATGAGCTGACCACGACCCAGCGCCGGTTCCGCGCGGCGATGGCGAACCTTTCGACGGCCGTCAACATCGTCACGACCGACGGCGTGAGCGGCCGGGCGGGCATCACGGTGAGCGCGGTCTGTTCGGTCACCGACTCACCGCCGACCCTGCTGGTCTGCGTCAACCAGTCGAGCTACACCCACGACATCTTCCGCACGAACCGGCGGATGGCCGTCAACGTCCTGGCGTCCCAGCACGAGGACCTCGCCCTGCAGTTCGCCGGCGCGACCGGCGTGCCGATGCTCGATCGGTTCCGGTCCGAGGTCTGGGAGCACGACGGTTTCGGGATCCCCGTCGTCCGCGACGCGGCCGCCGTCCTGATCGGACAGGTCGGCGCGGAATTCACCCAGGGCACGCACACCGTGCTGTTCGTCGAGGTCGAGGACGTCTTCGTCGATGAGGACGCGGGTGCCCTCGCCTATTTCCGGCGCACGTTCCACCGGATCGCGCCGACCGGCGCGATCGCGTGAACGACAGGGGGACGCGGATGAACGAGCAGGGCGAGCGCACCACCCTGATGTGTTACAACGATACCCACGGATACGGCTGGCGCCACGTCGATCTCTTCGTGCACGACGCCGAGGGACGAGAGCTGAACTGGGTCCACTGGCAGGTCCCGGCGGACGGTCCCGACGCCGCCGACGAGGTGACGGCGCGGGTCGAACCCCGGCTGAGGCGTACCTCGGAGTGGCGGCACGCGGTGAGCGCGGGCGGTGTGGACTATTGGGAAGCGGATGCCGCTTGGGAGGAAGAGTGAAGCTCGCGCACCCCTGGCCGTTGCGTGCACTCGTCGAGGATCTGCGGCAGGGGAGGACGACGCCGGAGGCTGCGTCGGAACGCGCGCTGGCCCGGATCGCCGAGACAGAAGCGGGGCTGCGCGCCTGGGTCGAACAGGCCCCGCTCGAAAACCTGCGGGCGGACGCCGCCGGGCCGCTCGGCGGCGTGCCGCTCGGGGTCAAGGACATCATCGACCTGGCGGGCCTGCCCACCCGCTGCGGTTCGGCGCTGCGTGCCGAAGCCGCCCCGGCGGACGCGGACGCGGCGATCCTGACCGCGTGGCGCTCGGCGGGCGCGGCGCCGCTCGGCAAGACGGTCACCACCGAGTTCGCGTACTTCGCCCCCGGCCCGACCCGCAATCCCGCGGCCCCCGGGCACACCCCGGGCGGCTCGTCGAGCGGATCGGCCGCCGCTGTCGCGTCGGGGCAGGTGCCGCTGGCGCTGGGCTCGCAGACCGCCGGATCGGTCACCAGGCCGGCGTCGTTCTGCGGCGTCGCCTCGCTGGTCATGAGCCACGGCCGGTTCCCCGTCACCGGTGTGACCGGGCTGAGTCCCGGTCTGGACAGCCACGGCGTGTTCGCGGCCTCGGCCGCCGATCTCGCGCTCGCGTGGTCGGCGCTGACAGGCGAACCCGACGCCTGGACGGCCGTCGATCGGCGGCCGCCGCGGATCCTGGTGTGGGCCGCCGACGCGCTCGACGTCGTCGAAGCGCCGATGCGGAACGCTGTCGCGAGCGCCGCGAAGCTCCTGCGGGAAGCGGGAGCGACCGTCGAGCCGTTCCCCGACGAACGCCTGATGGCCGAGCTCACCGCCGCGCATCCGGTGGTGATGGCCTACGAAGCGGCCGAGGAAAGGGCCGCCGAACTCGCCGTGGCCGAACGGTTGAGCGCTCCTCTGGCGCGGCTGCTCCGGACCGGCGCCGAGACCTCCGCGGTCGAGTACGACGCCGCTCGCGCCACCATCACCCGCGGCGCGGTCCGGGTCGCGGAACTCCTTGATTCTTTTGACTTCGTGCTCGGCCCGGCCGCGCCCGGCGCCGCGCCGCGAGGCCTCGACGCGACCGGAGACCCGGCCCTGAGCCGGGGATGGCAGGCGCTCGGCCTGCCCGCGATCGCGCTCCCCGGATTCACCGATCCGGCGGGCCTGCCGCTCGGACTCCAGGTCGCCGGCCGTCCTGGCGGGGAAACGGATCTGCTCGGACAGGCCTGCTGGGTGGAACGGAGTTTCCATGACCGCCACTGATTCCGCGTCCGGCGGCGAGCCGTCGCGGGTGGTCTACATCGTCGACGACGACGAAGCCATCCGCCAATCCCTGGTGTACCTGCTGGAAAGCGTCGGCATCCAGGCGCTCGTCTACCCGGACGGGCCGACGTTCCTGGAGGAGTTCGACCCCGACGAGCCGAGCGTGCTGATCGTCGACGTCCGGATGCCGGGGCTCAGCGGGTTGCAACTGCAGGAAAAACTCGTCGCCCGCGAATTCCCGGCCCCGGTGATCTTCTGTTCCGCGCACGGCGACATCCCGATGTCGGTGCGGGCGCTCCGGCAGGGGGCCGTCGATTTCCTGGAGAAGCCGTACGAGCCGCAGCGGATGCTGGAGGTCGTCCAGGCGCAGCTGGTGATCGCGACGGAACTCTTCTGCGAGGCCGCTCGCCGCAAAGCCGTCGGCGAACGGATCGCGACGCTGACCCCGCGTGAGCGTGAGGTGCTCAGGCTGGTGATCGACGGATTGCCCAGCCAGCTGATCGCGCGCCGGCTGGGCACCAGCGTGAAGACGGTGGACGTGCACCGCGCCAGGATCAAGGCCAAGACCGAGTCGGACAGTCTCGGCACCCTGGTTCGCGACGTCCTCCAGCATCAGGTCACCGTTTAGGCGCCATCAGCACCGACGTCGCCGGGAAGTCCGACGCGAAGCCCGAGGGCAACGGGGCGATGAAGACGTTCTCGGTCCGCGTGCGGGTGATGAGCCAGCCGTCCTCGTGGCGCCGGAACGCGTTGTCGAGCCTGCTGGACCGCAGAAGCCCGGTGCCGTCGGCGTACAGCCACGGCTGCGCGTGGATCCACTGGCCCTCGGCCTGGTCGCCGTCGACATGGATCTGTTCCGAGGTCAGGTAATGCGCGTTGAGGACCAGTGCCGGATCCCGCTTCTCACCCCAGAACCGCTCGAAATGCGCCCGGATCGCGTCCTTGCCCACCGCACGGCCGAACTGGCCGTCGTAGTGCTCGCCGACGCCTTCCCAGACGGCGTCTTCGGCGTAGAGGCCGAGGATCAGGTCGATGCGGTGCGCGTCGTCGGTGACGCCGAACTCCGGGCACGGGGTGTCGCAGAGGAACATGTAACGGGCCTGGAGCCGTCGGATCTCGGCTTCGGCTTCGAGCGTCTCGACGCGGCGCCGCAGTTCGGTGATCTCGTCGTTCATCGGCCGGTCCTCACGGGTGCGGTTTCGGGGAGTGCCAGCAGGCAGGCGAGGGTCAGCGCCATCCCGCCGGCGAGGTAGTAGCCGACCGACGTCGCGGTGCCGGTCCATTCGATGAGCCGGTTCGCCATCGACGGCGCGAGGCCGCCGCCCAGGACCGCGCCGATCTGATAGGCCAGCCCGGCACCGGACTGACGCTGCTCGGGGGTGAACAGCTCCGTCAGGCAGGTGATCAGCGGTCCGAAAAGGAATCCGGTGAGGGCGAAACCACCGGCGATGGCGAGCGCCCACGCGGTCAGCGTGCCGATCCGCGCGATCGGGAACAGCACGAACATGTACGCCAGTACCGCGACGGCCGCAGCGACCATCACGGGTTTGCGGCCCAGCTTGTCGGAGAGCCGGGCGCCGACCACGACCGTGACCGCGTGGAGCGCGAGCGCCGGCAGCGTGCACCACAGCGCGGATCGGATGTTCAGGCCGAGCCCCTGGGGAACGGGACCGGCGGCGTACGAAAGCATGAATCCGGCCAGCACGAACATGACCCCGTTGAGCCCGGTGTTCGCCCCGGCCGCGAGCAGCAGCCTGCCCCAGTTGTCGCGGAGGACGTTCCAGATCGGCACCTTGACGATCCGCTCGTCCAGCTTGTCGGCCGCCAGTTCGTGGAACACGGGCGATTCCTCGAGCGCACGCCGCGCCCAGACACCGATCGCCAGCACGACCGCGCCGCCGATGAACGGGATCCGCCAGCCCCAGCTGGTGATGACCCCTTGCGGCAAAAAGAAGATCAGCACGAACGCGAGATTCGCCAGCAGCGCGCCCAACGGCGAACCCAGTGCGACGAACGCGCCGTACGCCGCCCGCCTCGCCGGTGGCGCGTGTTCGACGGCGAGCACCGAGGCCCCGCCCAGTTCCCCGCCTCGCGAGAAACCGTGCACCAGTCGCAACAGGACGAGCAGCAACGGTGCCGCCACGCCGATTTCGGCGTATCCGGGCAACAGTCCCATGAGGACTGTGGCCGCGCCCATGAGATAAAAGGTGATGAGCATGGCGCGACGGCGGCCGTACCGGTCGCCGACCCACCCCATCACGATCGCGCCGAGCGGTGCGACGACGTAGCCGATGGTGTAAGTCATCAGGCTCATGAACGACGCGAACCAGGGATCGGTGTCGCCGGAGAAGAAGACCTTGGGAAAGACCAGCGCGGAGGCGACCGTGTAGATCGAGAAGTCGAAGAACTCCAGCGACGTTCCGGCACCCGCGCCGATCGCCAGCCTGCGGGTCCGGGTCGAGGTGGTCGTGGATGGAGCGGTGGATGCTGTCATGCGCTCTTCCTTGAACGGAGACGAGACGGCCGGCGTTGCGTCCTCCCCGGCAACGCCTGTGAGTTCGTCTCAACGTAGGAACGCGCGGATACCGCGGCCATTGGAGGAACCCGTTGCCCGGCTGAAGGATTTCCCTACCGGGCGGGTCGTCCGTCCACCGAGGACGTTGCGAAAGCCACTTCCACAACGCGGCCGTTCGGTCGGGGTGGTGGGGGTGGGGTGGTGTGGTGGTGGTTTAGAGCCAAACCCAACACCACAACACAACAAAAAAAC
>NZ_JBFBGL010000084.1:0-27303 GCF_040684635.1 Amycolatopsis sp. NPDC089917
CGCCCGTGTGGGGGGTCGCTCTGTGCTATTCCGTTAAAAAACCCGAATCGCCACTCACGACCACCTGTACCGACTGCAATTCTCGCGCTGCACTTTGTCGCCGCGCCGGACAAATAGTTCGGGAGGCCGGGCCCACCCCGACGGACCCGACCTCCCGGGGAAAGCGATCCGGGCGCGAACACCCGACCGCGAAGACTTATCGACCTGCTCGACGGTCTCGTGACGCAGGTCATAAGTCAACGCTGCCGAACGGGTGTTGCTTTTACCGCGCCGAAAGGCTTAGTGAGAACTACGAAGCGTAGGCGCGCAGGCGGTCCGCCCGCTCACCCTGGCGAAGCTTCGACATGACCTCTCGCTCGATCTGCCGAACGCGCTCACGGGACAACCCGAAGTGCTTGCCGATCTGGTCGAGCGTGCGCGGCTGGCCGTCGTCGAGGCCGTAGCGCAGACGGATCACCTGGGACTCCCGGTCGTCCAGCGTCGCGAGCACGCGGCGCAGGTCGTCCTGGAGCAGACCGGAGATCACGGCGCTCTCGGCGTCGGTCGCCTCGGAGTCCTCGATGAAGTCACCGAGCGGGGCGTCCTCCTCGGTGCCGACCGGCATGTCGAGGCTCACCGGGTCACGCGAGTGGTCGAGCAGGTCGGAGATCTTGTGCGCCGGGATGCCCGATTCGGCGGCCAGTTCCTCGTGGGTCGCGTCACGCCCGAGCTGCTGGTGCAGGTCGCGCTTGATGCGGGCCAGCTTGTTCACCTGTTCCACCAGGTGGACCGGCAGCCGGATGGTGCGTCCCTGGTCGGCCATCCCCCTGGTGATGGCCTGGCGGATCCACCAGGTGGCGTAGGTCGAGAACTTGAACCCCTTGGAGTAGTCGAACTTCTCCACCGCGCGGATCAGACCCAGGTTCCCCTCCTGGATCAGGTCGAGCAGCGGCATCCCCCGGCCGGTGTACCGCTTCGCGAGAGAGACCACGAGGCGGAGGTTGGCCTCCAGCAGGTGGTTCTTCGCGACGTGGCCGTCGCGCACCAGTGCGGACATCTCCGAGCGGCGCTTCGGCGTGAGGCCTTCGGTCGTGTCCAGCATGTGCTGGGCGAACACTCCGGCTTCGATGCGCTTGGCCAGCTCGACCTCGTCGGCGGCCGACAGCAGCGCCGTCTTGCCGATTCCGTTGAGGTACACGCGAACGAGGTCCGCGGCCGGGCTCTGGGCGTCGAGGTCGGCGTCGGTGAGCGCCCCCGTGCTCACCGGCTCCTGGGTGGATTGCGCCGGGATACGGCGCTCGCGAATCCCGCGCGCTTCGCGTTCGAGAGTCTGGACTGACATTCTGCCTCCCCGGTCACGGGCTGAACGTGCTGCGGTGTGTCCGCCGGATCCGCCTCGGCGTAGCAAGCCCTGTGGAAAACCCGCTACTCCTCGTCGGCCCGGCTTGGCCGGACACTTTGCTCAACGCCGGGAGGTTCGAAAACGTTCCCGGCCGCTACAGGAGAGACGGGTGGCTGACCTGGGACGTTGCTCGACCAACCCTGAGCTTTTCCTGAGAATGCCCGCGCCCGGGAGAAACTATGTGGTCTAGACCTCTATGAGGAGGGTGAACGGACCGTCGTTCACGCTCCGCACCGCCATCGTCGCCCCGAAGCGACCGGTCTCGACCCGCGCGCCGCGTTCGCGCAAGGCGTCGACGACGGCGGTCACGAGGGGTTCGGCGATTTCGGGGCGGGCGGCCGCCGTCCACGACGGACGGCGGCCCTTGCGAGTGTCCCCGTAGAGGGTGAATTGGCTTACGACGAGCAGGGGAGCGCCGGTGGTGGCGCAGGACTCCTCGTCGCGAAGAATGCGAGCTTCGTGCAGTTTGCGCGCCATCGTGGCCACCTTCGACTCGTCGTCGTCGGCGTGGATTCCCAGCAGTACCAGCAAACCCGGTTCGCCGATGGCGCCCGTCACCTCGTCGCCGACGGTCACGCTCGCTTCCGTGACCCTCGCCACCACCGCCCGCATCAGGCGGGAAGGAGCATGCCGTGCCGGACCAGCTCCCGCACGACCGGCAGCGCGGCCTCGGCCAGTTCCTCCGGTCCGAGGCCCTGAGCGGCCGCCAGGAGCACGATCAAGTCCTCCAGCGGCAGCGCGCCCCGGCAGCCCGCGAGCAGCCTGGTGGCGAGCTCGTCGACCTCGTGCGACCACCCGGGTCCGTCGGTGCGGTGCAGTCGCTGGACGGTCGTGGCCCAGCCTTCCTCGCCCGGCTCGGCGACACTCTCCAAAAGGACGCTTTCCGGGACCCGGAAACGGACATCGAGGAGCGAATCGCCGTTGGCGCGCAGCCATTCCACCCGATCCAGCCACTTCGCCGCCTCGGCGCCCAGCGGGTCGTCGTAGGCCTGGCGCAGGTCCTCGCACACGATCGTCGGCGTCGCGCCACTCGCCCGGCGCAGGGTGACGAAGCCGAAACCGATGCCCTGGACGTCGTTTTCGGCGAACCAGTCGAGCCAGGCGCCGGATTTCGCACGGCCCTCGGGGGAGCGGGGGTCGATGCCCGCGTCGCGCAGCCACGTGCCGACATAGAGGCCCGGATCCGCGATGTCCCGCTGGACGAACCACGCGTCGGTCTCGGCGGGCAGCCAGCGGGTCACCCGATCGCCCCAGTCCTCGCCCTCGACGTGCAACCAGGAAGCCAGGAGCTGGCCGGTGCCGCCGTCGTTGAGGAACCCGGGCAGCTGCCGCACGACGAGCGCGCTGGCGTCGTCGCCGGCGAGACCGGAGTCGCGGTAGGTGTAGTCCACCCGCGGCGGGCCGACCACGAACGGCGGATTGCAGACGATCTGGTCGAACCGGCGCCGCGCGACCGGCGCGAACCACTCGCCCCGCACGAGTTCGACGTCCAGTTCGTTGAGCCGGAAGGTGGCCGCGGCCAGTGCCAGCGCGCGGGCGGAGACGTCGGTCGCGGTGACCTTCTTCGCGTGCCGGGTGGCGTGCAGCGCCTGGACGCCGTTGCCGGTGCCCACGTCGAGCAGGCTGCCGACCTCGCGACGGCTGGTGGCCCGGATCAGGCTCATCGAGGCGTGCCCGACGCCGAGCACGTGGTCTTCGGGCACGGTCTCGCCGAGGACGTCGGCGTCGAGGTCGGAGACGACCCACCACGACCCTTCGTCGTCGCCGTGCGGGCGGACGTCGAGTCCGGCCCGGTAGCCGTCGGCGGTGGGCACGAGCAGCGTGGCGGCGACCGCGTCATCGAGTGACAGTGGCGCGAAAGCGGCCTCGACGTCCTTCTCCGCCTCGGTCGACCCCAGCAGGAACAACCGGATAAGGGTGCCGAGGTCACCGGAGTCGCGGGTCGCGCGGTACGCGAGTTCGGGTTCGCCACGCCCGAGGGCGGCGTGCGCCGGTCCGAGCGCGTCGACCACGCCGTCGGTGTCGTAACCCGTCCGGCGGAAGGCGTCCCGCAGCCTCGCGCAGACGTCGTCGGACAGGTCGGGAAGGGCCGCTGATGTGCTCACGGTCGGTAATACTGCCAGGATGAAGTGGTGAGCCTCGAAAGTGTCCTGGCACCGCTGCAGGCGGCGCTGCCCGGATTGGAAGACCTGTACATCGACCTCCACCGGCACCCGGAGCTGTCGTTCGCCGAAACCCGCACCGCCGCCGAACTGGCCCGGCGGCTGGAGGCGGACGGTTACGAGGTGCACACCGGCATCGGGCGGACCGGTGTCCTGGGCGTGCTGCGCAACGGCCCCGGCCCGAAGGTGATGCTGCGCGCCGACATCGACGCGCTGCCGGTCGAGGAGAAGACCGGCCTGCCGTACGCGAGCACCGCGCGCGGGGTCGACGCCGACGGCCGCGACGTCCCGGTGATGCACGCCTGCGGCCACGACATGCACGCCACCTGGCTCTCCGGCGCGGCCTCGCTGCTCGCGTCCGGGCGCGAGCACTGGTCCGGCACGCTGATGGTCGTGTTCCAGCCGGGTGAAGAGGCGGGGGACGGCGCGGTCGGGATGGTCCGCGACGGGGTCTTCGGACCCGCGGGCAAACCCGACGTCGTGCTCGGCCAGCACGTCGTCCCCGGTCCGGCCGGCTGGGTGCTGACCAGGCCGGGCGTGATCATGGCGGCCACCGACGCGCTCCGCATCACGCTGCACGGCCGGGGCGGGCACGGCTCGCGCCCCGAGACCACGGTGGACCCCGCCGTGCTCGCCGCGTCCGTGGTGCTCAAGCTCCAGACCATCGTGTCGCGGGAGATCTCGGCGACCGAGTCCGCCGTGGTGACCGTCGGCTCGCTGCACGTCGGCACCGCGCACAACATCATCGCCGACCACGCCGTGCTCGAGGTCAACATCCGGTCGTTCGACCAGGCGGTGCGGGAGAAGGTCGTCGCGGCCGTCGAGCGGATCGTCCACGGCGAGGCCGCCACCGCGGGCGCGCCGAAAGCGCCGGAGATCGAGCGGATCGGCGCGTTCCCGGTCACCGAGAACGACGACGCGGCCACCGAAGGTCTCACCGCCGCCTTCCGCGACCACTTCGGCGAAGGCCGCGTGATGCCCGCGCCGCTGGTCACCGGCAGCGAAGACTTCAGCGAGTTCGGCCGCGCCGCCGGGGTGCCGTCGGTGTTCTGGCTGGTCGGCGGGCTGGACGCGGAGCAGGTCATCGCCGCGATGACCGCCGGACGGTTCGAACAGGACATTCCGTCCAACCACTCGCCGCTCTTCGCGCCGATCCCGCATCCGACGCTTTCGGCGGGGGTCGAGACGCTCGTCGTCGCGGCCCTGCACCGGTTCACCCACCCAGGTATCGGATGAGCCCGGGGAGTGGGAGCATGGAAGCCGGAGGTGGTGCTGTGAACGCGCCCGCCCACGGTCCCGAACCGAGGGAACCCGCTCCGGTGCTGATCACCGAAGCCGCCCCGTCCTACGAAGACCAGCTCGCCAAACGGAAGCGGAAGTACATCATCATGATGTCGTTCCGCATCCCTTGCCTCATCCTCGCCGGGATCTTCTACCAGACCTGGTGGCTCGCGCTCGCCCTGATCGCGATCTCGATCCCGCTGCCGTGGATCGCCGTCCTGGTCGCCAACGACCGGCCGCCGCGCAAGAGCGAGTCGGTCAACCGCTACCAGGCCGAGCCGACCCGTATCGAAGGCACCACGCACCGCGTCATCGACGGCGGCTGACGCGTTCCGCGTGACTGGATGGACGACACACGTGACGGGATGGACGACACGTGTGTCCAGCCGGACGACTCACAGCGGGACCCCGGCCGCACTCCTGTCGTCCGTCCCGTCACGCGTGTCGTCCGTCTGATCACGCGTGTCGTCCACTCAACCACGCGAAAGCGCCGCGTCGGTCCAGCTGGTCGTGAGTGTTTGGGTCGTTAGAACCACCCAAAACACTCACGACACCCGCACCGGGACTACGGCTGCGGCCCGACCTTCGCGACCGCCTGGGCACCCAGCCGTGTACCGGCCCGGAGAACCTCCACGGTGGACTCGCCGCGCAGCCACGCCGCCAGCACACCGGCGTCGAAAGCGTCCCCCGCGCCGGTCGAGTCGACGCACTCCGCCGGCTGCGAAGGCACCGAAGTGATGGTGCCGCTCGCGTCCACCCAGCTGGCGCCGTCGAGACCGGCGGTGACCACGACCTCGCCCACGTAGTCCAGCAGTTCCTTCGCCGCCTCGGGATCGCTCGACCCGGTCAGCGCGACCAGCTCGCTCGTGTTCGGCATCAGCAGGTCGACGCCGCGCACGTCGTCGAGGAAGGCCGCCGGATCGGTGATCAGCGTCGCCGCCTGCGGGTCGACCGACGTCGTCAGCCCGGCCTTCTTCGCCGCCGCCAGCGAGGCGAGCGCCGCGGGCCGCGACGACGGGTACAGCAGGACGTAGCCCGAGAGGTGCAGGTGGCTCGCACCGCGCAGCGCCGCCTCGGTGATGTCGGAAGGGCTGAACTTCGCGTTCGCGGCGCGGTCGGCGAGCATGCTCCGCTCACCGGCGCCGTCGACGAGCACCACGACGCAGAACGTCGGTTCCTCCGGGTCCACCGCGAACTCGCAGCGGACGCCCGCCGTTTCCAGCTCGCTCTTCACCATGCGGCCGCCGGAATCGTCGCCGATCCGCGCGACCAGCGTGGTCTCGACCTCCTCGGACCGGAGCCAGAGCGCGGTGTTCGCGCCCGCGCCTCCGCTGGTGAAGTGGACCTTCGCGCGGATGTCGCCGCCGTGCGGGATGGGACCCTCGTGCCGCGCGACCACGTCCAGGCCGACGTCGCCGACGACGACGATGCCGCCGCTCATGCCGCGCTCCCCACGAGCGCGACGGCGACCGAGGTGGCCAGTTCCGCGTTGGACAGCACCAGCGCCTCGTTCGCGTCGAGGCTCACGCCGCCGCTGGCGGTGTGGAAGTGCTCCAGCAGCACCGGCGTGACGTCCTTGCCGTGCACTCCTCGCGCCTTCAGCAGTTCCAGTCCTTCGGCCAGCAGCCGGTCGTGCAGCGCTTTGTCCATTTCGGACGCTTCGGGGATCGGATTCGCCAGCAGCACCCCGGAATCGGCGTGCGCCCGGTGCGCCGCGATGACGGCTGCGGCCTGCGCGGCGTCGTCGACCCGCCATGGCACCTCGAAGCCGGACGAGCGGAGATAGAACGCGGGGAACTCGCCGGTGCGGTAGCCCAGCACCGGCACCGAGTTGGTCTCCAGCAGTTCGAGCGTCGCGGCGATGTCGAGCACCGACTTCACCCCGGAGCAGACGACCGTGGTCGGCACCTTCGCGAGCACGCCCAGATCCGCCGAGACGTCCCAGCTCAGCTCCGCGCCCTGGTGCACGCCGCCCAGCCCGCCGGTGGCGAACATGCCGATCCCGGCCGCGGCGGCCAGTGCCGCGGTGCTCGCGACCGTCGTCGCCCCGGAGCGGCCGAGGCCGACGGCCGGGCCGAGGTCGCGCAGCGAGAGCTTGTCCAGGTCCGCGCCGGGCGCGCAGACGCGTTCCAGCTGCTCGCCGGTGAGGCCGATCAGCGGGACGCCGTCGAGTACGGCGATGGTCGCGGGGACGGCGCCTCCGTCGCGTACGACCTTCTCCAGCCGCCGGGCGACGTCGAGGTTGCGGCCAGGCGGGAGACCGTGGGAGAGGATGGTGCTCTCCAGCGCGACGACGGGGTCACCGCCGGCGAGGGCGGAGGCGACCTCTTCGTGAAGGGACAGTTGCGGAGTCACGAACGAACATCATCGGTGATCCGGCTCCGCGTCACGCCAGCGGGTCAGTTCGTTCGCCAGGTTCTCGCGCGCCTTGCTCTCCCAGCGTGCCCGCGCGATGTCGCTGCGGTACAGCCGCGGCCGGGCCAGCAGGTTCTCCAGCACGCTCGCGCGGCCCGCGCGCCACTCCGCGTCGGAGTAGATCGCGTACTCCTCGCGGACACCTTTCGCGTACTCGTCGTAGCTCTCCGGGGAAGAACCGAGGATCGCGAGGTCGGCGTCGAGCAGGGCGGTGGCGAGGAGGTCGTCGTCCGGGGCGGAGTGATGGATCGTGCTGAGGACGAGGCCCTCCGCGCGGGTGACTTCGGCCGCCGGCACCCGGGCGTTGGTGAGCTCGTCGCGGGTCCAGGCCGCGCTCGCCTGCTCGTCCTCACCGGGGCGGGCGTCGTACACGACGTCGTGCGTCCACGCGGCGATGGCGACGAGGGCCCGCTCGCGCGCGCTCAGGCCGAAGGCGACGGCGAGGGCCCCGCTGTCGCGGGCGACGGCCGTGACGTGCCGCAGATCGTGGTAGCGGCGATGCGGCTCGGCGTAACGGGCCTGGAGGTCGTTCCACGCGACGGCGGCGATCCGGTGATCGCCACCGAGCCGGGTGATCGCGGTCGGCCAGTCCATCAGTCGAAGATCCCGCGTGATTTGGCCACTTCGTGCAGCCAGCCTTCGAGCTGGGGCTCCCACTTGACCCGGTCCAGCGCGGCGTGGTCGACCTTGAACAGGCCGAGGAACTCCTGCCCTCGCCCGCCGAATCCGCCGCTCTTGGACACGCGGACCCGTTTGGTCACCTCCAGCACGACCTGCGTCTCCGAGGACGAGGACAGGAAGGTCACCGCCACCGAGGTGAAGACGGGCGCGAACCGCGGCGAGGGGGTGAAGCGGATCTCCTGGAAGAACGGGAGCTGCTGCGTCGCGCCGTTGATCCGGCCGCGTTCCAGGACGGCTTCGCGGAAGACGAAGCCGATCCGGCTGAAGGCGTCCAGAATCCGTTTCTGCGCGGGCAGCGGCTCGATCGCGGCGGCGTCGACGTCGACCGGGTCGGTGACGGAGTTCGCGATGTCGAGGCTGGTCTGGAGGCCGACGGCCATCCCGTTCAGCGGTTTGCCGAAGACGCTGGAGATCGGCGTCTCCCAGGGCAGCGCGACCTCGAACGGGATGCGGACCTGCTGGCCCGGCCCGATCCGCTCGCTGCCCGCCAGCTGCTGGGCGCCGAACTCGAGGTCCTCGACACCGGGACGGCGCTCGTCCGGGAGGGTGACCCTGGCGAGCAGCTTCACCGAAAGGCCGTTGATCTCTTGATCGACTTCGCCGCCGAGCAGCAGGACCTCGCCGCGCAGGGGTCTGCCGGGGGCGACCGTGCGGTCGAGCAGCCGGGCGTCGATCTTCGCCCCGCCCGAACCGAATGTCGCGAGCACCTTCTGGAACATGGGCGAGATCCTGCCAGGTCGGCGATGTGCGCAGGAGGATTTGGGGCATTATGGAGGGGTGAGTACACAGACCCTTCCGAAGCCGGATACCCGTCCCGAGGGCACCGACGGCACCGATGACGACGCGCCGAAGATGTTCCACTACGTGCGCAAGAACAAGATCGCCGAAAGCGCGGTCATGGGCACGCACGTGGTGGCGCTGTGCGGCGAGGTCTTCCCGGTGACGAAGTCGGCGAAGCCCGGTTCGCCGGTCTGCCCGGACTGCAAGAAGATCTACGACGGTCTCAAGCCGGGCGACTGACAGCCGTCCGTCCGGTGTCCGAAACCGGACAAAATCTGAAAATCCTTCACATGGTGGCTGCCCGTCCCGGTGATCGCTGGTAATCAGTACCCGCCAGCGAAACCCCGCCGGGACGGAGCCTTCATGCGTAGAACCGGGATCGTGCTCGCCATCGCCGCGTTGGTCGCGGTGTTCTCACCCGCCGCCGCCCAGGCCGTGACCGGCTGGACCACGGTCGGTTCGGACAACGCCCGCCCGCTCGACGAGGGCCAGGGCCTGGCCACCATCGAACGGCCGTCCGGGACGATCTACCGCTACACCGGGATCACCACCGTTCCCGTGGACCTCTCCTCGCAGGGCTGGAGCCACGTCGGCGACCCGGGCTCCGCGCAGGGCTGGTACGTCGAGCCGTACCAGCGTGACGACAGGGGCGAGAAGCTCTTCCGCGTCGAGTCCCCCGACGGGAAATGGGCGAACTACAAACACGCGCTGGAGTCGTGGGAAGCGAACAACAACTCGTTCGCCGCCGTGACGCCCGACGCGCGCTGGATGGTGGCGGGCGAGTGGGGCACGATGGACCGCCTCCTCGTGCACCCGATGCCCGGCGTCGCGCACACGAACCCGTCGGCGAACCTGCCGTACTCGTCCGCGATCCGGCTCGACAAGCCGGTGCGGGACGTCCAGGGCTGCGACTTCGTCACCGCGACGCGCCTGCTGTGCTCGTCCGACGACCCCGAAGGCTCGCTCTTCGGGACGACCAAGCCGCTGCTGCAGGTGGACCTTTCCGGCGCGCTGTCCGGTTCGGACGTGACCGGGCGGGTGACCTCGCTGGGCCAGCTGCCGCTGAAGAGCACGTGCGGCGGGAACTTCGAGACCGAGGGCATCGACGTCGCCGCAGACGGGACGCTGCGGGTGGTCGTGCTGTCGCCTTCGTGGTGCGTGGCCTTCGACAGCAAGACCTGGCGGTTCCGGAAGTCCTGAGACCCCGACCACGCGAGTTCCGGCTCCAAGCACGCGAGTCACGGTTCGCGACACGGCCCCGCCGCCGCATTTAGCCGGCTGAACGCGAAAGGCACGCCGGGCCCCCACCGGCCCGGCGTGCCTTCCTCCCCTGCCCCCAGGTCTACGCGGACGGCTCCGGCGTCAGCGTCTCGGAAGCCGGCGCTTCCGAAGGCGACCGCCGGGCCTCCTTCTTCGCGCGACGCTTCTCCTTCCGCGTCTCGACCGTCGTGTACAGCGTCGGCACCAGGATCAGCGTCAGCAGGGTCGAGCTGACCAGCCCGCCGATGACCACGATCGCCAGAGGCTGCCCGATGAACCCGCCCTGACCGGTCAGCCCGAGCGCCATCGGGACCAGCGCGAAGATGGTCGCCGCCGCGGTCATCAGGATCGGCCGCAACCGCCGCCGTCCACCTTCGACGACGGCGTCGGCGACGCTCATCCCCGAAGCCCGGTACTGGTTGATCAGGTCGATCAGCACGATCGCGTTGGTCACCACGATGCCGACGAGCATCAGCATCCCGATCAGCGCGGGCAGGCCCAGCGCGGTCCCGGTGGCCAGCAGCAGCCCGATCGCGCCGGTCGCCGCGAACGGGATCGACACCAGCAGGATCAGCGGCTGGATCAGGCTGCGGAACGTCGCCACCATGATCAGGTACACGATCGCGACCGCGGCCAGCAGCGCGAGGAACAGGTTCCCGAAGGCCTCCTGCTGATCCTCGCTGACCCCGCCGAGCTTGTACGCCGCGCCGCCGGTGAAGGTCAGTCCGTCCAATTTGGACTGGATGGCCTTCGTGGTGGCGGCCAGGTCCGCGCCGGTGTTCTTGGCGGTGACAGTGGTGCTCAGCTCGCCCGAGGTGCGGTGCACCGCGGCCGGGCCGTCCACAGTGGACACGTCCGCGACGGAGTCCAGCCGGACGACGCCGGTCGCGCTCGGGATCGGCAGCGCCTTGACCGCGTCGACCGAAACCGGTGCGGAACCCGCCCGCAGCACGATGTCCGTGCGCTGACCGTCGACCGGCAGCTGGGTGACCGTGCGGCCGGCGATCGCCTGGTTCGCGATCTGGCCGATCGTGGTCGCCGAAAGCCCGCTCGCGGCGGCCTTGGCGGCGTCGACCTCGACCTGCACGCGCGGCGCGCCCTGCGCGAGGTCACTGGTCACCTCGGCCAGGTCCGGCACCCCGGACAGGGCCTGGCGGACCTGCTCGGCGGCCGGCTTCAGCGCCGCTTCGTCCGGCGCGGTGACGGTGATCGAGACCTGGTCCGAGTTGAACCCGCCCGCCTCCGCGCCGATCTTGACCTCGCCGAGTTCCGGCTTGTCCAGCTTGCCCCGCAAGCGATCCGAGAGCGCGTCGAGGTCGGTGTCCTTGGCGACGGTGACCGAGATGCTGGTCGCCGTCCCGCCACCGCCGAAGAAGTTCCCGCCGCCGATGCTGACCTGGTAGGTCTCGACGGCCGGTTCGGCGGCGAGCGCCTGTTCGACCGCGCCCGCGGCCTTCTCCTTGGCCTCCGGGCTGGTGCCGGGCGGCAGCTTCTGCGAAAGGTTCAGCGTCGTCGAGCCGGACTGGTCGAGGAAGTTCGTGTTCAGCTGCGAAGCCAGCCCGACCGTGCCGCCGAAGATGATCAGCGCCAGCAGGACCACGGTCACCCGGCGCCGGGTGGCGAACCGGATCACCGGCACGTACCCGCGCTGCAGCAGCCCGCGCCGCTCCTTGTCCTCGGCCGCCTGCCGCGTGAGCTCGGCTTCGTGCTCGTTCGCGGAGGTCTTGGGCGGCTTGAGGAACCAGTACGCCAGCACCGGCACGATCGTCAGCGAGACCAGCAGCGACGCCAGCAGCGCCACGGTGACCGTGATCGCGAACGGCGAGAACAGCTCGCCGACGAATCCGCCCACGAAGGCGATCGGCAGGAACACCGCGACGGTGGTGAGGGTGGACGAGGTCACGGCTCCCGCCACCTCGCGGACGCCGTCGAGGACCGCGCGCTGCTTCTCCTCGCCGTACGCCAGATGTCGTTTGATGTTCTCCAGCACCACGATCGAGTCGTCGACGACCCGGCCGATGGCGATGGTGAGCGCGCCGAGGGTGAGCAGGTTCAGCGACAGATCGCCGGTCCACAACGCCAGGAGCGCCACGACCACCGAAAGCGGGATCGACACCGCCGTCACGAGCGTGGACCGCAGCGACATCAGGAACAGCAGGATCACCACGACCGCGAACGCGAGCCCCAGCAGCCCTTCGGTGGTCAGGCCGCTGATCGCGTCCTTAACCGGGGTGCCCTGGTCGAACACGACGCTCATCTCGGCGCCGATCTTCTTCGACAGCTCGGGCAGCTTGTCCCGCACCGCTTGCGAGATCGCGACCGCGTTCCCGTTCTCCACCATGGTGATCGACAGGCCGAGGCTCGGCTTGCCGTTGGTGCGCGTTATCGACGTCGCCGGCGCGAACCCGGCCTGGACATCAGCGACCTCGCCGAGCCGCACCGGTTTGGGGGCCTGCGCGCCCGGACGCGAAGCCGGGTTGGCCGACGGCGTCAGGTAGAGGTTCTTGATCGTGTCCACTGTGGTCTGTCCGCCGCCGACCTGGACGGTGAGCGTCTTGTCGCCCTCGGTCAGCGTCCCGGCCGGGACCGCGGCGCCGGCGGTCTGCAGGGTGGTGGCGATCGACGACGGGTCGACGCCCGCCGCGGCCAGCTTCGCGTAGTCCAGCGCGATCGTGACCCGCGGCTGCCGCGCGCCGGTCACCTCGACGTCGCGGACGCCGTCGATCTTGCGCAGCTCCGGCGCGACCTCCCCGGTCAGCGCGGGCGCGAGCGCCTGCGGGTCGCCGCTGGTCCCGGCGGCGAGCAGGACGACCGGCAGGTCGTCGGTGGACCCCGCCGACACCGACGGCTCGCTGTTCTGCGGCAGCCGTGTCTTGACCCCGTCGACGACGCGCTGGATCTGCCCGACGGCGGCGTCGATGTCCGTGCCGAACTCGAACCGCGCGGTGATCCGCGACAGCCCCTCCGCGGAGGTCGAGCTCAGCTCTTCGAGTCCCTTCAGGCCCTGAAGGCCGCCTTCGAGCGGCTCGGTGACCTGGCGGTCGACGGCGTCCGGCGACGCGCCCGCGTACGGCGTGATGATCTGCGCCTGCGGGAATTGCAGGGACGGGAACAACTGCTGCTTCAGCTGCGGCAGGGCGAAGGCGCCGAAGCCGATCACCACCAGGGCGAGCAGCCCGATGAGACTTCGGTTGCGCAGGCTCAACCTGGCCAGCGTGGACATGACGGGATCCCCCAGAAAGGCAACTCGGGACGTGTGATTACCGCGAGCTTTTCATGGCGGAGGGTGGGCTGGATTCACACCACGGGTGGAATTCGAGTACGACTTCGGGATGAGTTCGTCCTCAGGGTGACGTCAACTTCGCCGTTTCGTCACTTGATCGGTTTCGCTCTGCGTTTCCTCGTTCACCGATTGTTCCGACGCGTGTTCGCCGTCACTTTCCGGGGAATCGCCGTTCTGGCGGGGACGGCGAAGCGGGACGGTCGTCCGTTCCCACAGTTTGCGACCCTCTTCGGCACGCATGCGTTCGCTGGCGCGTTCCATTTCCAGCCTGCGCCATTTCCGGCGCTGGCGTTTCGTCGCCTTGGCGGGCCACAGTTCCTGGATCGCGCTGTTGAAGTACGCGCCGCCGACCACCGCGAGCCCGATGAAGAACATCAACAACAGGAACGCGATCGGCGCGGCGAGCGCGCCGTAGGTGTAGCCGGTCTTGGTGATCCAGTTCAGATAGATCCGCAACCCGATGCTGGAGAGCAGGAACACGGCCATGGCGAGCATCGCGCCCGGCAGCCCGCGGTGCCACGGCAGCCTGCGCGGCAGCGAGAGCTTGTAGAGCGTGGTGAGCGCCAGCACGATCATCACGGCCAGCACCGGGTAGTACAGCGTGCCGACCCAGAACGACACCGTGTCGCGCCAGTTGGCCGGGAAGAACTGGGGGAGCAGGTCCGGCCCGATCGCCAGCAGCGGCAGCCCGACCACCAGGATGACCAGCCCGGCCAGGTACAGCAGCAGCGCGAAGATCCGCTGCCAGACGTCGTTGCGGACGCCGTACTGGTCGTGCGCCACGGTGATCGCGTCGACGAACGAGGACATCGCCGACGATCCCGCCCAGAGGGAGATCAGGAAACCGATCGAGACGATCTCGCCCTTGCCGACGAACAGGATGCTGTTGACCGTCGGCTCGATGATGTCGTGGACTGCGTTGTCGCTGAAGATCGTCTTGCTGAAGGTGATGATCCGGTCGTGGACCGCGGTCACGACCTCCTGGCCGAACCAGTCGCCGACGAAGCCGAGACAGCCGAGCAGACCCAGCAGCAGCGGCGGCAGGGACAGCGTCTGCCAGAAAGCGGCTTCGGCGGCCTCGGAGAAGATGTTGCCTTCCCAAGCCTTGTTGAGCGTGCGGCTGAGCAGGCGCAACGGACCCTTGCGGGCCTTCGCGACCTCGGCGGCCGCTTCGGGACGGCCGTTCTCCTCGCTCATGCAGCTCCTCCGCCGGCGCCGAGCGCCCTTGACGGTGTCCAGCATGGTCCATGCCGCGGCATTCGGCTCGCCACCCCTGGATTTTCGGGTGAGTAACCCGACAACGGGGGTGGCGCTTCAGGCGTTCCGGAGGCCCGGGCGGTAGGCTCTTCGGAGTGCCCTCACCTCAGGCGCCGGCGTCGCCGCCGGATATCCCAGTGGGGGTTTTCGCTTGTAGCAAGGCGATTGACCAGGGGTTTTCGGTGAAGGAGGTGGGGAACCGGCATGTCGGAAACGGTTGAACGCGGTCGAGGCGAGCTTGGCGCGCCTCCTGCGGCGAAGGACAGCACCGCCCGCCCGCTGCGGGCCTGGCAGCGGCGAGCGCTGACGAAGTACCTGACGAAGAAACCGCAGGACTTCCTGGCCGTCGCGACGCCGGGCGCGGGCAAGACGGTGTTCGGTCTCCGGATCGCCGCCGAGCTGCTGAGCGACCGGACCATCGAGAAGATCACCATCGTCGCGCCGACGGAGCACCTGAAGCACCAGTGGGCCGCCTCGGCCGCGGCCGCGGGCATCGCGATCGACTCGAACTTCCGCAACGGCGCCGGTGCGACCTCACGCGACTACCAAGGTGTCGCGGTGACCTACGCGCAGGTCGCGGCGCATCCGACGCTGCACCGCGTGCGCACCGAGAACCGCAAGACCCTGGTCATCCTGGACGAGATCCACCATGGCGGTGACGCGAAGTCCTGGGGCGACGCGGTCCGCGAGGCGTTCACGCCCGCCGTCCGCCGCCTGGCGCTGACCGGGACGCCGTTCCGCAGCGACGACTCGCAGATCCCGTTCGTCACCTACGAGCCCGACGGTTCGGGCTTCCAGCGCAGCAAGGCCGACCATTCCTACGGCTACGCCGACGCGCTCGCCGACGGCGTGGTCCGGCCGGTCGTCTTCCTCGCCTACTCCGGCGAGGCCTCCTGGCGCACGAGCGCGGGGGAGGAGTTCACCGCGCGGCTCGGCGAGCCGCTGACGGCCGAGCAGAACGCGCGGGCCTGGCGTACCGCGCTCGACCCGTCCGGTGAGTGGATCCCGTCGGTGCTCCAGGCCGCGGACACGCGTCTCGCGCAGCTTCGCGCCAACGGCATCCCGGACGCCGGCGGCCTGGTGATCGCGACCGACCAGGAGTCCGCGCGCGCCTACGCCAAGATCCTGGAGCGTCTCTCCGGCCAGAACCCGACGGTCGTCCTCTCCGACGATCCCAAGGCGTCCGGGCGGATCAAGGAGTTCTCCGATTCGACCGACCGCTGGCTGGTCGCGGTCCGGATGGTGTCCGAGGGCGTCGACGTCCCGCGCCTGGCGGTCGGCGTCTACGCCACGAGCGCGTCGACCCCGCTGTTCTTCGCGCAGGCCATCGGCCGGTACGTGCGTTCGCGCAGACCCGGCGAGACGGCTTCGGTCTTCCTTCCGAGCGTTCCGGTGCTGCTGGAACTGGCCAGCGAGCTGGAGGCTCAGCGCGACCACGTCCTCGGCAAGCCGCACCGCGAGAAGGACGGCTGGGACGACGAACTCCTCGCCCAGGCCAACCGCACCGAGGACGAGCCGGGCGAGGAGGAGAAGGCGTTCACCTCGCTGGGCGCCTCCGCCGAGCTCGACCAGGTCATCTACGACGGCAACTCCTTCGGCACCGCGGTGTTCTCCGGGTCCGAGGAGGAGCAGGAGTACCTCGGCCTGCCAGGGCTGCTCGAACCGGACCAGGTCCGCGCCCTGCTGCGGAAGCGGCAGGAAGAGCAGATCTCCGACGAGAAGCGGCGCAAGCCCAAGGCCGAGGAAGCCGCGCCGGTCGCGCGGCCGCAGTCGGTCAGCGAGCGGCTCGGTGCCCTGCGCAAGGAGCTGAACGCGCTGGTGGGCGTGCACCACCACCGGACGAGGAAGCCGCACGGCGCGATCCACAACGAACTGCGCCGGGTCTGCGGCGGCCCGCCGACCGCGATGGCGTCGGTGGAACAGCTCGAAGAGCGGATCGTCACCCTGCGTTCTTGGTGACCGCCCCGTACCAAACGCAATGAAGGGGCCTTTCATAGCGAAATTTGCTATGAAAGGCCCCTTCATTGCATCCCGCGCGAGAACACAGGGTCGTAAGTGCCGCAGGTGTGCCGCGGTGATCGGACGACACGCGTGCTCGGATGGACGACACGCGTGATCAGGCGGACGACTCACCGCGGGAGGCGGCCGGACGTCGTGTCGTCCGTCCAATCACATGAGCCGTCCATCCGATCACGCGTGTCGTCCGTCCAGTCACGCGAAACCGCCAGTTCGGTCCAGGGGCATCGGCGATCGCGCCGGTCCTCGCACCACGATCAGCTGCGCCGATCACGCTGAGTGAGTGGTGGCGGTCACACCGTCAGCGGACTTAGACTTCATACGCCTTGCTACGGCCACGTTGCCAAACCGTGTCCATTTGATGAGGCTTAATCGATTCAGCCGTCTTCCGTGAAACACGTTCGGCGGCATATGTTGTCGCCCACAACATATGCGCGATGGTGCGACCGGTCCTCCAGGATCGCCGCCCGCGAGCAAGATCCGGAAGGAACGAGGATGCGCAGCAGAACCCTTACCCTCCTCGCCGCGACGGTGGGCGCCGGCCTGGTGCTCTCCGCCTGCGGTGCCAACACCGCCGACTCGGGCAGCAGCGGCAACTCCTCGCAGTCCGCGCCTGCCCCGGGTGGTGCCGCCGCCGGCGGCAAGGTCGGTGTCATCCTGCCGGAGACCGCCACCTCCGCGCGCTGGGAGTCGTTCGACAAGCCGTTCCTGACCAAGGCGCTCAAGGACGCGGGCTTCGACGCCGACGTCCAGAACGCCCAGGGCGACGTCCAGAAGTTCACCACCCTGGCCGACGGCATGATCGCGCAGAACGTCAAGGTCCTGATCATCGCCGCCATCAACGGCGAGGTCGGCGCGGCGGTCGCCCGCAAGGCGCAGGCCGCGGGCATCCCGACGATCGACTACGACCGCCTGAACCTCGGCGGCAGCTCCGACTACTACGTCTCGTTCGACAACGAGAAGGTCGGTCAGCTCCAGGGTCAGGGCCTCGCCGACGCGCTGAAGGACAAGAAGGGCGCCGAGGTCGTCATGATCGAGGGTGCCCCGACCGACAACAACGCGACGCTGTTCGCCAACGGCCAGAAGTCCGTCCTGCAGCCGAAGTTCGCCAGCAACGACCTCAAGCTCGTGCGCGAGCAGGCGATCGACAACTGGGACAACCAGAAGGGCGGTCAGACCTTCGAGCAGATCCTGACCGACAACAAGGGCAAGGTCGACGGCGTCGTCGCCGCGAACGACGGTCTCGCCGGCGCGGTCATCACCGTGCTGAAGAAGAACGGCCTCAACGGCAAGGTCCCGGTCACCGGCCAGGACGCCACTGCGGACGGCCTCATGGCGATCCTGCGCGGCGACCAGTACATGACGGTCTTCAAGCCGATCAAGGAAGAGGCCGAGGCCGCGGCGAAGCTCGCCGTCCTGCTGGCCAAGGGCGACAAGGCGGGCGCCGACGCGCTGGCCACCGGCAAGGCGAAGGACCCGAAGGGCAACCGCGAGGTCAAGTCCGTGCTCCTGGAGCCGAAGCTGACCACCAAGGAAGGTGTCAAGGAGGTCGTGACGCAGGGCTACGTCAAGGCGGCCGAGATCTGCGGCGGCGACCTGGCCGCGGCGTGCACGCAGCTCGGTATCTCCTGACCCGTCAACCCAGACCACCGGGCCGGGGCGCACTCGGACACAGCGCGCGCCCCGGCCCGGTATCCAGCCGGGAGAACCCCCATGAGTGAACCCATCCTCGAACTGAAGCAGCTGAACAAGAGCTTCGGGCCGGTCCACGTCCTCCACGACGTGGACTTCAACGTGCGGGCCGGTGAGGTCACCGCGCTGGTCGGCGACAACGGCGCCGGCAAGTCCACCCTGGTCAAGTCGATCGCCGGCATCCACGGCTACGACTCGGGCACCGTGACGTTCCAGGGCAAGCCGGTGAACATCCACGGCCCGCGCGACGCCGCGGATCTGGGGATCGAGGTCGTCTACCAGGACCTCGCCCTGGCCGAGAACCTCGACATCGTGCAGAACATGTTCCTCGGCCGGGAGCGCGGCAGCAAATGGCTGCTCGACGAGGCCAGCATGGAGAAGGCGGCCCGCGAGACGCTCGCCTCGCTTTCGGTCCGCACCGTGAAGTCCGTCCGCACGCCCGTTTCGGCGCTCTCGGGCGGGCAGCGGCAGACCGTCGCGATCGCCAAATCCGTGCTGTGGGACTCGAAGGTCGTCCTGCTCGACGAGCCGACCGCCGCGCTCGGCGTCGCGCAGACCCGTCAGGTGCTCGACCTCGTCCGCCGCCTCGCGGAACAGGGCCTCGGTGTGGTGCTGATCAGCCACAACATGGCCGACGTCTTCGAGGTCGCCGACCGCATCGCGGTGCTCTACCTCGGCCGTCTCGTCGCCGAGGTGCACACCAAGGACGTCACCCACGGCCAGGTCGTGGAACTGATCACCGCCGGCCGCTCCGGCGACCTCGGCCTTGCCCGCCCCGAAGCCGCCGTCCTCTAGTACGAGGCGAGAAAGAACCGGAAATGACTGAGACACCTGCAAAGCCCGCCTCGCCGGAGGGGGGAAAGTCGGCGGCCGCCGCGCTCAACCCGTCGGCGGCCATCACGGACTTCGGCATCGACACGACATCGATGTCGACGCGCGAGGCCGTCGGTGACTACTTCTCCCGGCTCAAGGCGGGACAGCTGGGTTCGCTCCCGGCGCTGCTCGGCCTGCTCGTGCTGGTGATCGTGTTCGCCTCGCTGTCGGACACCTTCCTCACGATGAACAACATCGCGAACCTGATGGCGCAGGGCGCCGGCAAGGCGATCATCGCGATGGGCATCGTGTTCGTGCTGCTGCTCGGCGAGATCGACCTGTCCGCGGGCACCGCGTCCGGTGTCACCGCCGCCGTGCTCGCCATGCACTACGTGCGCAACGGAAACCTGTTGGGCGGTATGGGGAACGGCGTGTTCATCGCGTTCCTCGTGGTGCTCGCGATCGCCGCTCTGCTCGGCGTGATCCTGCGGATCTGGGCGGGCGTCGGATTCGCCGTGCTCGCCATCGCGCTCGTGCTCTCGGGAACCGCGGCCAACCCGTGGATCGAGATCCTGCTCGCGATCAGCGTCGGTGGCGCGATCGGTGTCCTCACCGGCTTCCTCGTCTCCAAGATCGGCATGCCGTCGTTCGTCGTGACGCTGGCGCTTTTCCTTGCCTGGCAAGGTGTCATCCTCCAGTTCATCGGTGAGGGCGGCACGCTCGGCATCAGCACCTCGGACGTGCTGTTCAAGGTCGCCAACGGCAATCTGTCCACAGTGGGCAGCTGGATCCTGTTCCTGATCGCCGCCGGTGGTTTCGCCGCGGTGACCCTGGGGCAGCACTTCTCGCGGCTCAAGCGCGGGCTGGTCACCCAGCCGACGCCGATGGTGCTGTTCAAGGTCGGCGCGATCGGCGTGGTCGCCGCGATCGCGACGTACCTGCTGACGCTGAACCGCGCGCCCAACCCGAACATCGTGATCTCGGGCGTGCCGTACGTCGTGCCGATCGTGCTCGCGCTGCTGGTGCTCGGCACCTACGTGCTCAACCGCACGCAGTACGGCCGCCACATCTACGCCGTCGGCGGCAACCGCGAGGCGGCCCGCCGCGCCGGTATCAACGTCGAGAAGATCCGCGCGTCGGTGTTCGTCATCTGCTCGGCGGTGGCGGCGGTCGGCGCGATCGTCTACTCGTCGAAGGTCGGTTCGGTCGACCCGCAGGCCGGTGGCCTCAACACGCTGCTGTTCGCGGTCGGCGCGGCCGTCATCGGTGGCACGTCGCTGTTCGGCGGCAAGGGCCGGGTCGTCGACGCGGTGATCGGTGGTCTCGTGCTGGCGGTCGTGGAGAACGCGCTCGGCCTGCTCAAGCAGTCGGCGGCGGTGGTCAACATCGTCACCGGGCTGGTGCTGCTGCTGGCGGCCACGGTGGACGCGCTGTCCCGGCGCCGCGCGGCTGCGTCGCCGCGCTGAGTCCGCATGGAATGATGAAGTCCGTGACCAGCACACCCGTTGCACGACCAGACGAGGTGCGCAGGCACAACCGCACGACCCTGCTCCGGTTGCTGCACGTCAGCGGCCCGAGCACCAGGGCGACCCTGGCCACCGAGCTCGGGCTCAACCGCAGCACCATCAAGACCCTCGTCGACGGCCTCGCGGAAGCGGGTGTCGTCGAGGAGCGGGTCCCCAGGCCGGGACGAGGGGCGGGCCGCCCCTCGCTCCTGGTCCTGCCGCAGCCGCACGCGGCGGTGGTGCTCGCGGTCGACCTGCAGGTCGAACACGTGGCGATCGCGCTGGTCGGGTTCGGCGGCCAGATCCTCGGGCGCAACAGCTGGAACCTCCGCGGCCGGATGCGGGAGGCCGACGAGGTGATCACGCACGTGATCGAGTCGACCACCGTGCTGGCGGGCGACCTCGGCGTGCAGCCGATCGCCGCGGGGGTGTCCGTGCCCGGCGTAGTCCGCCGGGTGGACGGGCACGTCCACGAGGCGCCCAACCTGCGCTGGACCGACGTGGCGCTCGGGGAACGGCTCGGCGGTGTGCTGCGTATTCCCATCCTGGTCGGCAACGACGCCGAACTCGGGGCCATCGCCGAACATCTGCGCGGCGCCGCGCGGGGCTCGTCCGACGCCGTGTACGTCTCCGCGGACGTCGGCGTCGGGGGAGGGATCATCGCGGACGGCTCGTCGCTGCGCGGTGGCGCAGGCTACGTCGGCGAGATCGGGCACATGGCGATCCGGCCGGGTGGCCGTCCCTGCTACTGCGGATCCAGCGGCTGCTGGGAGACCGAGGTCGGCGAAGCGGCCCTGTGCCGCGCGCTCGACCTGCCCGAGGACACCCCGCGCGGGGCGATCCTGTTCGAGCTGCGCGAGCTCGGCCGGGACCCGCACGCGGCCGAGGAACGGCTCTCGGAGTTCGCGGAATGGCTGACGCTGGGCCTGGTGAACGTGGTCAACCTGCTCGGCCCGCAGCTGGTCGTGCTGGGTGACCTGCTCACCGTGCTGCCCGATTCGGTCGTGAAGTCGGTGGCGGCCGAGGTCCGGCGGCGGAGCCTCGTCAGCCGCGCCGTGGGCGGGACGCAGATCGTGAGCTCGGCGCTGGGCGCGGACGTGAAGCTCCTCGGCGCCGCCGAGGCGGCCTTCGAAATGATCCTGGACACCGTCTGAGGCTCACGCGAGTGTCATGAAAGGGTCGTTCAAGACGAAAAACGTCTTGAACGACCCTTTCATGACACCGGCGGCTGCTTCACGAGACCCGACAGCAGGGCCACCAGGGCGGCGAGGGACTTCTCCTTCGCCGCTTCTCGATCTTCGGCGTGCGCGATCATCAGCGCGGCCTCCGCGCAGGCGCTCAGCACCAGCTGCGCGAGTTCCGGGATCGGCGCGTCGATCAGCCGCCCCTCCGCGGCGACACCTTCCAGGAACTCCGTGATCAGACCCAGCCCGTACCGGTTCTCCAGTTCGCGCCAGGCAGGCCAGCCGAGGACGGAGATGGCGTCGGTGAGCGAGATCCGCACCACCTCGGGCCGCAGGCACAGGTCCAGGAAGTGGCCCAGCGCGCCGATGGCCGCCGCCCACGGATCGTCCACCGACTGCCCGAACGCCTTGAGCTCCTCGGTGATCTCCGTTTCGATCTGCTCGATCACGGCACGGAACAGCCCCTGCTTGTCCCCGAAGTGGTGGTACAGCGCGCCCCGGGTGACGCCTGCCTCCCGGACGATCTCGTCGGCGGGGACGGCGGCGTAACCCGGGTCGGCGAACAGCTTCCGCGCCGCGGTGATCAACGCGGCCTGCGTCGACTGCGATCGTTCGGTCTGGCTACGTCGTGGCGTGGGCACGCAGGAATTCCACCATCATGCCGCTCAGCCGCTCCGGCTGGTCCTCCGGCACGAAGGTGTACGAGTCCTCGATCGTCTTGAGTTCGGCGCCGGGCAGGACACCCGCGAGCCTGCGGCCCAGCCACAGCGGGAAGTGCCGGTCCTCGGGCGCCCAGACCAGCAGCACCGGCTTCTCGAACGCGGGGAGCCGCTCGGCCGCGGTCAGCGTGTAGCGCTTGTCGACGCTCGTCATGAACCGGCGAAGGTCGTCGCGGATCTCCCGGCTCCGTCTGCTGGGCAGCAGGTACGCGTCCAGGACGTGGTCCGGGACCGGCCGTTTGGCCAGCCAGAGGAAGTCCGTCCTCTTCAGCAGCCATCGCCAGCGCAACGCCTGGACCACCGTCGCGGTGCCGCCGGGGATCCGCGCCAGCGGACCCAGTGCCGACAACGCCGGCGGCAGGAAGTGCTCGAAGCAGTCCGACGGCGTCAGCACGACGCGGCCCACCCGTTCCGGGGACGTCGTCATGAGCAGCTGGGTGAGCGCGCCGCCGGTGTCGTTCGCGACCACGGTGACGTCGGTCAGGTCGAGCACTTCGAGGAACCGCGCGATGAGCGCGGCGACCCCCGGCGGGCTCAGGTCGGCGCCGGGGACCGGGATCTCGTGCGAGCCGAGCGGCCAGTCCGGGGTCAGGCAGCGGAAGCCGGCGTCGGCGACCGCGGGGGCCACCTCGCGCCAGAGCAGGCTATTGGTCAGCAGTCCGTGCACGAAGACCACAGGAGGGCCTTCGCCGCGGTCGCGGTAGCGGATACGGGCGCCGCCGAGGTCCACCTCGTGCGTCTCGCCCAGGAGGTCGGTCGTCATGGAACTAACATACATGCTGTCTGTATGTTTTTGGGGGACAAAAACAGGGCGGCCGGCTCTCTCCCTCGGGAGTAGCCGGCCGCCGGGTGGTCGTGGACTGGTGGACTACCGCTGAATGTCCGCGGACATTTCTTTGAGCTTCGTTTCGTGTGCGCGGGCGTGGTGACCACAGAAGAGCAACTCGCCACCGGTGCTGAGAATGGCTCGAACCTGTGCCGCAGCTCCACACCGGTCGCATCGGTCGGCAGCGGTCAGTTCGGGGCGGGTGAGCGTCGGTGAAGTCATTGGAGTCTCCCTCCGTCCCGGCACCGGTCGCCCGGTGCCATCGATCCAGCTACGACCACTTCGGCACTGATACCAGAAACGTTCGTTCCCGGCCCCGCCGTGTTCGTGCTTCCACTCTTCCAGACGTTTGGCGGCCCGCAAGTGTTCCCGTGCGGGTGTCTCATTTGTCACTGGTAATTACCTCGGATGTCGTAGCGTAATCACGCAACGTAGGAGAAGACTCCCCGTCGAAGGGTCTTTTCCCATGTCAGGCACCATGCGAGGGTGGTCATCGCAGTCGTCCGGAACCGTCTCCCGAGTGTGCCGGCACCGGTCTTGTTCGTTCTCAGCGGAATTTCGATGTACGCCGGTGCGGCCGTCGCCGTAGGTCTCTTTTCGGTCGCCTCCCCCGCGGGGGTGGCATGGCTTCGCTGCCTCGGCGCGGCGATCGTCCTCCTCGCGTGGCGCAGGCCGCCCCGCTCGGCGTGGACCGGGCGCACGTTCTTCCTCGCGGGCGCTTTCGGCGTCGTCACCGCCGGGATGAACGTGCTCTTCTACGAGGCGATCGCCCGGCTGCCCCTGGGCACCGCGGTCGCCCTCGAGTTCGCCGGGCCCGTGGTCGTGGCGGCCTTCGGGTCGAGGACCCGCCGCGACGTCTTCGCGCTGCTGCTGGTGGCGGCCGGGGTGATCGCCATCGCGGACGTCCGGCTCGAAGGCAGTCTGCTCGGCGTGCTCTTCGCGCTGGGCGCGGCGGCCGCCTGGGCCGGGTACATCCTGCTCGGGAACCGGGTCGCGACGGGCGGGAACGGGATCGACGGGCTGGCCGTCGGGTTCGCCGTCGGCACCGTGGTCCTGTCGCCGCTGGCGCTCGGCACGGGCGCGGTGTGGTCTTCGCCACGTCTGCTGATGCTCGGCATCGGCGTCGGGGTGCTCTCGACCGTCGTGCCGTACGCGCTCGATCAGGTGGTCCTGCGCAAGGCCGGGCAGGCCCGGTTCGCGCTGTTGCTCGCGTTGCTGCCGGTCACGGCGGGCGTGATCGGCTTCCTCTGGCTCCGGCAGGTCCCGGGCCTGCCCGAGGCGCTCGGCACGCTGGCCGTCGTCGCCGGGGTGGCCCTGCGCTCCCCGGGGAAACGTGATGACTCGGCGCCCCTCTGAGCGGGATACTGACCAGTCTGTGGCGCTTTCAGCACCGGGAGGACACGTGGCCGAGATCCGGCGGGCCAGGACCGTCGAGGAGGTCGTCGCCGCCCAGCACCTGTTCGACGGGCCCGCGCGGCGGACGGCGTCCGAGAAGTTCCTCGCGGGGGAAGAGAACCACCTCCTGATCGCGTACGAGGACGGCGAACCCGCGGGCATGATCACCGGCACCGAGGTGACGCATCCGGACAAGGGCACCGAGATGTTCCTCAACGAGCTCGACGTCAGCCCGGACTACCAGCGGCGCGGGATCGGCCGCGACCTCGTCGACGCGCTGGCCGGGATCGCGCGGGAGCGCGGCTGCCGCGGGATGTGGGTCGGCGTCGAGACGGACAACGACGCCGCGCTGGCGACCTACGCCGCGGCCGGGGCGGAGAACGAGGGGCCGTTCATCATGCAGTCGTGGACGTTCGAAGACTGATGTCCTCCGGAATCGACGGCGACCGGACGGGACTGTCCGGCCGCCGCTGGCTGCCCGGCGGCGAACACCTGGTCGCCGTCGCGCGGGCCGAACTCCCGCAGAAGGACGGGCTCGCCGGACCGTTCACGGCTTTGGCGGCCCTGCGCGCCGCCGGGTTCGACGTCGCGGGCCAGGACGAGGTCGCGGCTTTGTCGGGAACCACGGTGGAGGGTCTGTCGCGGGCGATCGAGTCGTTCTCGGGCGAACGTCTCGCGGCGGTTCCCGCTACCGGGAACCGGTCGCCGCAGTCGTTGTTCATGCTCCTGGCCGAGCTGTGGAGGCTGTCGCGAGTCGCGGTGATCGCGGAGGTCGACCCGGCCGAGTTCGGCGCGCACGACACGCCCGCGCGAGCGCTGCTCGACTACCTCGACACCGGCATCCCGCCGCTGTGGTCGTCCCGCTGGCGCCCGCCCGGGGGACATTTCGTGCTGGCGGCCGGGATGCGGATCGGCGCCGAAGGCACCCTGGTGTCCATTATGGATAGTCATCACGGGTTGCACGACCAGCCGGTGGAATGGATGGCCGCGGCACTGAAGCGGATGCTCGTCGTGGTGGACGACGGCGACACCGAAGCCGCCGTCGCCGCGATCACGACGGCCGGTCTGTGGAGCTGAGGTCGTCCTTGGCGAAGCGGGAATGCCCGCGCCCGTAGAAGACGTAGATCAGCAGACCGAGCACCAGCCACGCGGCGAACCGCAGCCACGTCATCACGTCCAGGTTGAGCATCAGGTAGAAGCACGCCAGCGCCGCCACGATGGGCAGGTACGGCGAGAACGGCACGGTGAACGGGCGCTCCAGGTCCGGACGGCGCTTGCGCAGCACCGGGACGGCCAGCGCGACGATGATCATCGCCGACAGCGCGCCGATGCTGACCATGTCGGCGAGTTCGGAGATCGGGACGAAGGCGGCGAGCACCGCGATCAGCACGGCGCCGGCGATGGTCATCCGGTGCGGCGTGCCCCAGCGCGGATGCGCGGTGCCGAACTTCTTCGGCAGCAGGCCGTCGCGGCCCATCGCGAACCCGATCCGGCCGATCGTCACCAGTTCCACCATCATCACCGACGTCAGCCCGGTGACCGCGCCGAGCGAGATCAGCGCGCCCACCCAGTGCTGCCCGACCCGGTCGAAGGCGTCGGCGAGCGGGGCGCCCGTGTCGATCTCGGTGAACGGCACCATCCCGGTCAGCACCAGCGAGACCCCGATGTAGAGCAACGCGCAGACGCCGAGGGCGCCGAGGATGCCGACGCGCAGATCGCGTTTGGGGTTCACGGTCTCTTCGCCGAGGTTGGCGAGCGCCTCGAAACCGGTGTAGGCGAAGAAGACCACGGCGGCGGCCGTCACCATCCCGGCGATGCCGTAGACGGACTGTTCGAGCCCGAGCGCGGCCTGCACGATCGGCTGGTGCAGGGTCCCGGCCGTCTCCGTGGGCGCCTGGGCGGGCGGGATGAACGGCGTGAGGTTCTCGCCGCGGATGTAGAACACGCCGACCGCGAGGATCAGCACGCACACCGCGACCTTCACCAGCACGAGCAGATTCGTCACCCGCGCCGACTCCTTGATCCCGATGACGGCGATCACGGTCAGCACGGCGATGATCGCGACCGCGCCTATGTTCACCTTCGCGTCTTCGCCGAACCACTCGGGGGAGAGCCCCATCAGATTCGCGAGATAGCCGGACCAGCCGCGCGACACGACGGCCGCGCCGAGGGCGAACTCGAGCAGCAGGTCCCAGCCGATGATCCAGGCGAACGTCTCACCGAGCGTGGCGAAGGCGTAGGTGTAGGCGCTTCCCGCCGTCGGCACGCTGGAGGCGAGTTCGGCGTAACAGAGAGCGGCCATCCCGGCCACGACGGCGCCGAGCACGAACGACAGCGTGACCGACGGGCCCGCGTGCGACTTCGCCTCGACACCGGCGAGCGTGAAGATCCCGGTGCCGATGATGATGCCGACCCCGAAGCCGATCAGGTCGCGCCCTTTGAGGCGGCGTTTCAGCTCGCCCGAGTCCTGTCGTTTCAGGACCTCGTCCACGTCCAGAGTTCGCCGCATGAAAAGTCACGCTAGAAGATCGCCGCCCACCTCGCAGATCGGTGGAAGGTGACGGGGGCCGGGCCGCGGTGGGTCGGGGTGGTCGTGAGTGGCCGGGTCGTCGGTGACGGCCGGTATCGCCTGCTCGCACAGTTCGGGGTGGAC
>NZ_JBFBGL010000085.1:0-26802 GCF_040684635.1 Amycolatopsis sp. NPDC089917
ACACCTCGGCGAGCTGTGACATCACCCGCCACCACACACAGGGGTGCCGCGGGTTTCCGTTGCGGCGGAAACGGCTATGTCCCGAACATCAGCCGCGACCGCGGCTGGTCGTTCCCCAAGGAGGTTGTGGTGGCCGCCACGGGCGACGTGGCTCAGCGGCCGAGGAACGTGCACACGCAGGCTTTGTTGCCTTCAGGATCGGCCAGGACGACGAAGGCAGGGGCTTCGTCGTCGTAGACCACTCGTCCGCCCGCGGCCACCGCGGCCGCGATGCGTTCCCGGGCGATGTCGTGCGGTAGCCACAGGTCGAGGTGGAAACGCTGGCGTGGAGTCTCGTGCGCGTCGGTGTGCTGGAACCAGAGCGAGGGCAGTCGTCCGTCGGGGTCGACGATGTCGTCGCCGGTGAATTCGCCTGCGAGCAAGGCGGTCCAGAACGGGCCGGCGGCGGCGAGGTCGGCGGAGTTCAGGGCGAGTTCGAGTTCGGAGAGCCCGCTCGGGTCGGATTCGATCCCTTGTGCGCGGGCGATCTCGCTGATCTGCCGGGCGAGGTCGATGTCGCGCTGGGTGATCCGGGAGACGTCGTGGCTGATCAGTTTCAGGTCGACGAAGGAGTACGTCAGGGTGACGTCGGGGTGGTGGCCGGCGCGTTCGGCGGCCTCACCGACGGCGGTGACGAACGCGAGGCCCTTGGCGAAGTCACCGGTGAGGAACCGCGCGTGGAGGGCCCGGATGAGCTTTCGCCAATCGTCCAGCCGGGCGTCGAGGATCTGCTGCTGCTTCATCACGCTTCGCGGACCTCGTTCTCTGGATGGCAGGAATGGACACGCGTCGGCGAGTCGCGACACGGTGCTCGTCACCGGTACGCGTGTCGCCGCACTCTGCGGTCTTGACAGGTTAGCCGCGGCGAAGCCCTCACGACCCCGGCCGGGTGGGACGCGTGAGGGCTCGGCGCTAGTGGACTGTCGCCCGGGTCTGGGTGCGGTGTGCACGAAGTCGTTTGCCCGCGCGGCGTGCCCGGTCGATCCAGGCGTTGCGGCCCGCCTTGATCATCTGCTCGGCGCGGTAGTCGACCTCGGCCAGCACGCCGGTGAGAAGGACGTCGTTGCTGTTCATCACGATCATTGCCCCTTCAGGAACTCTGTGTCTCATTGGTAGTGATCAGAGTCGTCCTGAGGGGTGCGCTGGAGCATCGGGTGATCACCTGGAGACGCACCTGACTTGACCCCTTACCTTCGCTCATTCCCTGATCAGGCGAGGTAAGGGGCTGAGGGCGATGCCTTATCTCCGGCGGCCTGGCGGGACAGTCCTGGCAGGCCGCGCGGCGCTAGGTTGCCCTCCTGATCTGGGGTTTGACCGGCGGGCGAGTGGGTATGCAGGCGGTATGAGTGACGAAGCGGTGGCGCGGATGGCTGAGGCCGACGCGACTCATGCGTCAATGAGCCGGATCGCGGTATGGCGTGCGGCCATCCGTCTGAGCTGAAGATGCCGTCCTCCGAAGTGACCGCGGAAACGCTCGCCGGGCTGAGCCCGGAGCAGCGGAAGGCCCGGCTCGGTCAGGCTTTGCTTCCGCGGGTGCAGAACCATCAGCCCATCCTGGCGGTGCACATCACCGTGTTGCTGCTCGAGCTGGGCGACGCCGAAGTGCTCACTCTGCTCGAGAACGACGCGCGTCTCGAACGGAAGGTGGAGGAAGCGACATCAGAACTCGCGCTCCGAGACGAAACAGGACGAGCACGACGTAGCGGCGACTGATACGCGGTCATCCTCCGGACGGTGCGCACGGCGCCGCCGGCTGGCGGCGGGGAACGCCGTGCCCGCCCCGTCGAGCAGTTCGACGGGCTCGTCGGCCAGGAAAGTGTGCGCGTTCGCGGCGTAGAAGGACTAGATCGACGCGCCGAGTTCGACCTCGGCGACGGCTTCGTCCAGTGGCTTGCCCATCTCCCGATGAGCGATCCGGGCGAGTTCGCCGCTGCGCGCGGTGTGGAGGGCGGCGACGGTGTCCAGCAGACCGGCGCGCTGAGGCACGGTCTGTTTCGACCATTCTCGGTCCGCGTCCGGATACTCCCGTACCAGCTCGCCGGTCGCCGGATCGACCACGGCGTACGACTGCCTGTTCACGACGACGCACCCGCTTCCTGCACTGTCTTCACACCCGAGGCCGCGTTGTGGTCGTGCAGTGCACGGTAGGCGAAGAAGTAGACGAATCCTTGGGTTCCCCAGGTCGCCAGCGCGGCGGTGTAGAAGATCGTGCGGTTCGCGTCGTCGAACGGGAAGGGGAAGAAGTCGTAGGTGATCGCGATGACGATCGCCGCGGCGGTCACCAGTCCCGTCCAGAACGCCGTCCCTCGCGCGCCGATGGTCCAGAGCCGTTTGGCGAAGTACCCCAGGAAGACCGCTGCGGCGAGGTTGGCCACGACGTAGAACGCGGCGACAGCGAACGCGTCGTAGTCGACGCGGGGGTCTTCGCCGTGGAAATGCCGGAGGAACAGCCCGGCCGCGGTGGCGAGCGCGAACACGCCGATGTCGACAGCGAGGCTCGGCCTGTAGTTCCGGGTGACCTTCATCAGGCCCATCACGAGGATGAGCGTGATGCCGACCGACCGCGAGAAGGCGTCGAAGAAGTACGCTATGCGGTAAAGGACGCTGCCCTCGTCGGCGCCGAGCAACGACCAGACGAGGAAGTTGCTGCCCGAGGTCGCGACGACCAATTATTCGAGACCGAGCAGGTAGTTGCCGTAGCGGCGGATGAATTTCCAGCCGAAGAAATAGCCGACGAAAATCATCCACACGTCGGCGAGCAGGAAGAAGATGTCCTTCATCGCACCGACACCTCCTGGGATTCGCGCGCCACCGCGGCCGCGACGCGCTCGGCAGCGCGCTGACCGGTCAGGACGGCGCCGTTCATGCAGCCCGCCCACTCGCCTGCGGTTTCCGTTCCTGCCCAGTGAACGCGCCCGTGCGGCTCGGTGAGAGCGGGACCGTAACTCGTGGTCGCGTAAGGACCGGCAGCCGGGTTTGGGCCTCCCGGGGCGAACGGTTCCTCTCCCCAGCAGTGGTCCAGGTAGTCGATGGGCGCGCTCGCTTGCGTGCCGTACAGCTGGACGAGCTGCTGGAGGACCCTGCTGCGCCGATGATCGAGGTCGAAGCCATCGAACACGCGGGGGTCGCAGAACGCCATCAGGATGCCTGGCCCGGTGGCATCAGGTGAAACGTCGAAGGTGATGAACACGGCCCCGGTGTCGGTCAGTGCCTCGCCCGAGAGTCCGTCGGCCCGCCAGAAGGGCTTGTCGTAGGCGACGAACGCCTTGCTCAGCACCCCCCCATGCGCCAGGTGTTCGCGAGTCCCTCGGCCTGCTCGGGCAAAGGCGGGTCGAACTCGATCCCGGCGCGGTGCTCCGTCGCGACCGTGACGATCGCGTGCTTCGCCGTGTTTTCACCCGAATCGGTGCGGACCGTGACGCCGTAGTCGTCTTGGGAGATCCGGCGAACCGGTGTGCCGAGGACCACGCGGTCACCCAGTTGCTCCGCGACGCGCTTCGCGATCTCCTGGGTGGTTTCGACGTACCGTTCCTGTTGCTGGCCGCCCTCCACGTCGAGCATGTGGTCGACGCCGCCCGCCGCGCGGATGTAGCGCAACGCGTGCAGCAGCGAGACGTCCCCGGGGCTGCAGCCCCACTGCACCTTGCTGACGACGGTCATCAAGGCACGGGTGGCAGGCAGCGCGTTCTTCCGGTCGAGCCATTCGCCGAAGGAGATCGCGTCGAGCCGACCGGCCTCGGGGGAGTGCCAAGCCGCGTCGACGTCGATGCTCGCGACGAGTTTGTTCAGCGCCAGCTGCACGCGCGCCATGTCGACCAGCGCCACCGGCGAGACCGTGGGAATCGTGCCCTGGTAGGTGCGGCGCCGGCCTGCCAGCCACAGGACGTTGCGCCCCTGATCGAACTGGCCGGTCGTGGTGCACCCGGCCCGCCTCGCGAGGTCGCGGATCGCCGTGTGCCGCCGGGAGACCCAGGTCGCGCCGAGATCGACCCGTACCCCGGCCACCTCGCCGGAGAGCGAACGGCCACCGACCCGGTCGCGGCCTCGTTCTCGGCAGTCACGTCATCGCCGGGCGGGCAGCACCCCGCGCCCATGAGTGAATCAGCACCGTGACGCTCTCAACCGTCACGTGGTGTCAGCTGAAGCGGGAGCCGGGACTCGGCGGGCCAGACCGGGGTAGTTCAGGACGAAACCGTGCGCGTCGATGTCGAGGTCACCTTCGAAACCTCGGTGCGCGCCGATGTAGCGAACTTGCCCGATCCCATCGACTGGTGGGTGCAAGTGCTCGTAGCGTTGCCGGGACGGGTGCACGCTCAGATCAGGCACCGAGACCCAGGCCATGAGGAAGTCGGCCCCGCCCGCCTGTTCGTGCAGGCGGTGGCGCCGCACGGGCATCACGTTCGTCAGTGGTGAGCGCCCGAGATCGCAGTCGAGAGCCCCCTCTAGCGCCGCGGGGTCGCCGCCGGGATCAGGTAGGCCCACCATGCCCTGGTGATCGGCGTCGACGGTCCAGGTGCCGCCGGGGATACGGGTGAGGCACAGCCGGCGATTCCAGTGTTCGCCGCGCACGGTCACGTCGAGCCGATCGGTCACGAACTCGTCGCCGGTGGTCAGCGAATAGTCGAGCCGATAGGGCAGCGGCGCCACACCGGCCTGGGTGCCGATCGCGGTGAGCGAGGTATCGGACCAGCCGACCTCGCAGACTTCGGTTCGCCACTGGTCCGCACCGGTCCAGAACAGCATTCGTTCCATCTGGTCATCATGCCAACGGCCCCGGCGCCCCGCCGCGTCGCCGGGTGTGGTCAGGCGGCATGCACAACAGGCTCGGCACGTCCTGAGTGGTCCAATGCGCGGTCACCATCCGGGAACTCGGTCAGCCTCGGTCCTCAGGAGGGCGGTCGGCCGTTCGTCGCCCGGTGATCGAGATATTCGATGCTGCATCCGTCCAGTCGCTGCTCGGCGTCTGAGGCGTGGGCCGAGCAGAGCGAGCCGGTCACATCGTCGCGATCGGTGGCGATCGCCGCAGCCGGTTCCGTGCAGGGGGTGTGCAGGCGGTCGTAATCCCAGGAGTGGCCACAGCCCGTGGCGGTGCACCAAGCCCGGTCTCCGAGCGAGTGCAGGGTGACACCGTGGATGGGGCAGACGCCCCAGGGGACGTCGCACAGATGGGGATCGCGGGACACCCGGACGCGGGTCAGGTACGCGGCGGTCCTGGCGATCTCGCCGGTGTAGTCGGCCAAATCGCCGGTGGCTCTGGTCATCGGCTGCGCCAGCCGTTGCAGATGTCCGTCGTCCGCGGCCTCCAGCCGAGCGGCCATCTCCTCGGTCCGCTCGGCGAGAGCGTCGGCCTCGGCGGCCAGGGCCCGTAGCTCCGCCGGGACGGGTTCTGGGGTCGGCGGCTCAGACATCGTGGTCCTCGCAGGTGCGGTGAAAAGGAAATGGTGTGGGGGAGGGGGAAGAACTCGGCCCCGGCCCGGTGAAACGTGGACCGGGGCAGTCGGTTCGGACGACGATCGGCTCAGAACCAGTGGGCGCGGCCGCCCACCTTGCGTCCCGTGCCGCCGAGAATCGCGAGAACCACGCCCACGACGGCGAGGACGGCGCCGATGGTGGTCAGCACGGGGATGCCGACGATCAGGCCGATCACGAGGATGATGACTCCGAGCACGATCATGGTGACTCACTTTCCTGGAGCGGCGAAACGAATCGCGGCCACGATGGGGACTGGGCTGGTGGTGCCCGCATCGGCGTCCCGTCAAACGCCGCCGACCCGTATTTCTCCTTCGTGCCGGGAAAACCGGGGGCCGTCGGATTCCACGGTTGAGGTTCGCGGCGCGTGGGTAGATGCCTTGAGTCGTCGTGAAGCGCAGCCGGAGGAAGCGTAGTGTTTTTTCGCAGGAAAGCGATCGTGCCCGTTGGTGATGTCGAGCGGGCGGAGGCCGTTCTGGTCGCTCGAGGTGTCAACCGTGAGCGGGCAGGTGGTGAGCTGAGGGAGATGGCGCGTCGTCGGCACATCTCGCTGTCACGGTGCGCTGCTTTGGTGGCCTCGACCGGCCGCGCACCGTGGTCGACGTGAACTCACCCCGGGACGAGATGCCCGCCGGCCTCACGTCGGAACAATGCAAGGTTCGGCTCGGCCAGGCTTTGCTTCCTCGCGTGCAGAGGTATCAGCCCGTGCTGGCGGCGCAGGTCAGTGGACTCCTGCTGAAACCGAGCACTGACGAGATACTCGCCCTGCTCGCCGACGAACTGAGCTTGGAACGGAAGATCGCCGAAAAGGTGCGGACGGCGCGGTCTCCGAGTGGGCTCCGTTGCCCACGTGAAGCCCGATACAGGCCGGCACGCTGCGGTACTCGGTCCGAGGTGAAACCGGCATTGACCTGCGGAAGCCAGCATCCGAGGACACTGGCTGACATACGGGAGCACCGGTCGCATAATCCCTTGGCCGTCGGTTCGAGCCCGGCCCGGCCCACTTCTGGTCTCGTTGTCCACTGTGGACTATTCCGCCTCAGAACCGCGGAAGCTCCACGAGGTTGTCCTTCCAGATCCCGTCCGCCCGCGTGCGGAGGAATTTGGGGCCGTAGGTCGGTTTGATGATCTCCACGGCCACCCGGTGGATTCCCTCGTCCACATAGGCCTTCCCGTCGTCGTCTTCGATCCACGTCACGATCGCGGAAACGAAACTCTCGCCGGTTTCGCCGCTACCGGGATTCACCCAGCGCAGCTTCGTGATGCTTTCGTGGAACTTCCCGCCTTCGAGCCGCGCTGCGATGATCTTGATGGCCATGGTGTTACCTCTTCGGCTGGGTCTCCTCGAAGCGAACAGGGGTAATGCGGTACTCGCCGTCCGTCCGCACCCCGTTACGCCTTCCGGCCGCCGTGCCTCGAACGTTACGAATTCGAGCGCGGGGCGTCTGTTCTGAGTCAGATGACGCAGACCGCGCGCGTTCCGCCGTGTCAAAGTCCTCGCGCCGGCCGGGACACGTGCCGGAAAGAGAGGGGAAACAGACATGCTTGCCGCCAAGAAGACGCTGGCCGTGTTCGGAATCGCGATGGCCCTGACAGGCTGCACGCCGGATCCGGCGCCGCAGGCGACGCAATCGGTGCCCGCGGCGCCCTCGTCGTCCGCCGCCGATCCGGCGGCCGCGGTGACTTGGATGAACGGGTTCTGTGGCGCCGTCAGGGATTTCATCGACGGCAACAACAAGATGCCCGCGGCCGGTGGCGACACCGTCGAGGCCATCACCAAGAGCACGAGCGACCAGCTCGGGCACTACGCGACCATCCTGGGCAAGACGGTCGACGGTCTCAACGCGCTGCCTGCCGCGCCGGTCCCCGCCGCCGACGCGGCCAAGAAGGACTTCCTCGGGAAGTACACCGCGGCGAACGACAAGGTCGTGAAGGCGAAGGCCGACCTGGACGCGGCGAAAAGGAGTGACACGGCCGCGCAAGCCCGTGCCGTCGACGGCCTGATGGCCGCCCAGAAGGACACGCACGGCGCGCTCGACCCGGTCAAGGCAGTGCTGGACTCCCCGGAACTCACCAAGGCCGCGGCGACCGCCGAACGCTGCCGCCCGTGATCACTCGTGAGTGGTGAGGACGGTCGGAACGGACCGGTATCCGCCTGCCTGGGTGAGGCTGGTGGTTCCGCGTGGGTCGGGTCCCGGCCCACGCGGAACCGTCCTCACCACTCACGAGTCCCTACTCCTCCGTGAGAATCTTGCGAAGCCTGCCCAAGGCCCGGTGCTGCGCAACGCGAACAGCGCCGGCCGTCGACCCGACCACCCCGGCGGTCTCCTCGGCCGACAGGCCCACGACGATGCGCAACACGACGATCTCCCGCTGCTTGTCCGGCAGGATCCGCAGCAGTTCGCCCATCCGGTCGCTCAATTCGTTGTGCAGCGTCTGCTGTTCCGGTCCGGCGGACTCCGAGATCCCGTCCGGGACCTCGGCGACGGGCTCGGAGCGGTTGCGGGCGGCGGCCCGGCGGGCGTCGGCGACCTTGTGCTGCGCGATGCCGTAGACGAAGGCCAGAAAGGGGCGTCCTCGCTCGCGGTACGTCGGCAGGGCGCGGAGGATCGCGACGCAGACCTCCTGCGCGACGTCGTCCGCCGAGACGTACGTCCGCTCCTGTCTGCCGATCCGCGCCCGGCAGTAGCGGATCACGAGCGGGCGGATGGTGGTCAGCAGGTGGCTCAGCGCCCGCCGGTCACCCCGTCCGGCGGCCGCGACCGGTTCGTCGAGGGTGTACCAGTGGGACGGGGCCGCCTGCTCGGGCTCGGCGTCGGCCGGTGCGCCCGGCTCCACCAGGGAGAGGTCCCTGATCATCGCGCGGTTCTTGATCCGGGACAGGGTGTCTTCGCTGTCTAGCCCGACGCGCAGCGCGTCGACGAAGGCGTCGTTGGCGCTGTCCAGGCGGCCGGCGGACTCGGCGTCGTGCTCCTCCAGGCGACCCCGTGCGTGACGCAAGGTCGCGCTGACCGCCTCGTCCGCGATCCCGAGCACCCCGGCGATCTCGCGGGGTGTGAAGCCGTCCAGCGCCCAGGCCATGCCTAGCTGCTGGCGTTTCGGCAGCCGCCCCAGCATGGTCAGGACGGACGACGCCTCGGCGGCGAGCACGGTGAGCTTGTCCTCCCGGCCGCTGTCGGCGAAGGCCCAGTCGGCCCGGACCGCGGTCTGTTCCTTCGCCCGCCGGTGCCCGACACGGCGGACCCATGATTTCGGATGCGTGATGGTCCGCCAGTCCTCGTAGGCGTTGAGCATCGCTTCCGCCGCGGCGTCGCGTGCCGGATCGAGTGCGAACCCCGCCTTGCACAAGAAGCCGGTGAGCAGCGGAAATTCGGCGTGGAAGAACTCGTCGAACCCGTCGTGGCCCATCACCCGCACTCACCGCTCTCAGCCGCCTGACGCGAATGCCCTCACCAGAACAGGTGCAGCGAGCGGGCCGCTGAGTGTAACGATTCGGTCAAGGTGATGTTTGGGGCGCGGACCCGGGTGGATACCCGCGTGCGGGCGGAAGTCGTTTGACGAGGAAGGGAAAATCGGAAGAAAAGGAGGTGATAGGAAAATGGAAACGAGGATGGTGGGTGACCTGGCCGACGCCGCTTGCCGCAGTGAGGATCCCGAACTGTTCTTTCCGGTCACCGAAACCGGTCCCGGCGCCCGGCAGGCTGCCAGGGCGAAGGCCGTCTGCGCCCGGTGCCCGGTCATTTCGGCGTGCCTGGCCTATGCCGTGGACAACGGGCTGGCCCACGGCGTTTTCGGCGGCTTGACCAGTAGCGAGCGGCGCCGTCTGATTCGCGTCGGCAACGCCGCCTGAAACGACTCGATCACGCGACTGAATTCCCCTGGGGGTTTTGGCGCGCGCGAAAAGAGGGGCCCGGTTCGGCGAACCGGGCCCCTCTTTCGTGGCAGGTCAGGCGACGGCCGTCTCCTCGGCCAGCCGCTCGTTGCCCGACTGGGTCTTGAGCGGCTTGTGCTTGAGGAAGGCGACGGCGACGACGACCAGCAGCGCGACCGGCGCGCTGATCAGGAACAGCTCGCTGGTCGCTTCCCCGTAGGCGTCGCGGACGACGCCCGCGACCGGTTCGGGCAGCGCGGCGATGTTCGGCACCGCGCCGCCTTCGCCGCCACCGGGCAGCGGACCGAGGTCCTCGGTGATCAGCGCGGTGACCCGGTTCGCCAGCACCGCGCCCAGCGCGCTCACCCCGATCGAGCCGCCGAGGCTGCGGAAGAACGACAGCGTCGAGGTCGCCGTGCCGAGGTCGTGCGCGTCGACGTCGTTCTGCGCCACCAGGACCAGGTTCTGCATCAGCATGCCGACGCCGACGCCCAGGACGACCATGTATCCGCCGAGGACGACGAGGTTCGTCTTCGAGTCGAGCGTGCCCAGCAGGGCCAGCCCGACGGTCATCAGGGCCGAACCGAGCAGCAGATGGCTCTTCCACTTGCCGGTCCGGCTGATCAGCTGGCCCGAGACCGTCGAGGACACGAGGATGCCGAAGATCATCGGCAGGCTCAGCAGCCCGGCCACCGTCGGCGACTTGCCGAGCGACAGCTGGAAGTACTGCGACAGGAACACCGTCCCGCCGAACATCGCGACACCGACCAGGAAGCTCGCGAGCGTGGTCAGGCTGATCGTGCGGTTGCGGAACATCCCCAGCGGGAGGATCGGCTCGGCCACCTTCGACTCGACGTAGACGGCGAGCGCGAGGACGACCACGCCGGCGGTCACCAGGCCGACGGTCCACCACGAACCCCACGCGAACTGGTGCCCGGCCAGCGAAGACCAGACCAGCAGCGTCGAGACGCCCGCCATGATCAGGAAAGCGCCGAGGTAGTCGACCTTCACGTCCCGCCGGATCGTCGGCAGGTTCAGGGTGCGCTGCAGCAGCAGGATCGCCGCGACCGCGAACGGGACACCCAGGAAGAAGCACCAGCGCCAGCCGAGCCACGAGGTGTCCACCATGACGCCGCCGATCAGCGGGCCGGCGATGGTCCCGACGGCGAACACGGCGCCGAAGATCCCCGAGTACTTCCCGAGTTCCCGCGGCGACACGATGGCGGCCATGATGACCTGCGCGAGCGCGGTGAGCCCGCCCGCGCCGATGCCCTGCGCGACGCGGCTGGCGATCAGGAGCTCGATGTTGCCGGCGAACCCGGCCACCAGCGAACCGACCACGAACAGCCCGAGCGAGAGCTGGATCAGCAGCTTCTTGTTGTACAGGTCGGAAAGCTTGCCCCACAGCGGCACCGTCGCGGTCATCGCGAGCAGTTCGGTGGTGACCACCCAGGTGTAGGAGGACTGCGAGCCGCCCAGTTCGGAAACGATGCGCGGCAACGCGTTCGCCACCACCGTCGAGGCGAGGATGGCGACGAACATGCCCATCATCAGCCCCGACATCGCTTCGAGGACCTGTTTGCGGCCCATCGAGCCCGCCGGGGCCTCCGGTCCTCGTGGTTCGGTCGTGGATACGGACATGGGTGTCCCCCTTCGTGTTCCTGGGATGCCGGGCGCGTCAGCGCGCGCGGCCGCCGGGCTCGGGAAGCCCGGCGAGAAGCATTTCGACGGCTTCGTCCAGCAGATCGATCGCGGAGATCCGGCCGTCGTGCTGGTACCAGCGCATGAGTACCGCGTTGACCGCGCCGCCGAGCGTGGACAGCAGCAACGTCGGATACAGATCGGTCTTGGGATCGAGGCCGGTGCGGCGCGCGATCGCCTCGATCATCGGCGCGATGGTGTCGTGGTTCATCGTGACCGCGCGCGAATGCAGGGTGGCGTTCTCCTGAATGGCCTTCATCCGGCCGAGCCACTCTTCGCGGTTCTCGTCGACTTGGGCGAAGTCTTCCTTCAACGCGTCGACGAAGGCGCGTGGAGTGCTGACTTCCTTCGGCGTGGCAAGGAATTTCTCGATGGTGCGCTGTGATCGCTCTGCCGCGTCGGCGTGGGCGATGACGACAGCGTCCTCTTTGGACGGGAAGTAGTTGAAGAACGTCCGCGGCGAAACCCCCGCCGCCGCGCTGATGTCCTCGACCGTCACCTGGTCCAGACCGCGTTCGGCGACGAGCCGGACTGCGGTGGTCGCCAGCGCGCGGTGGGTTTCGAGCCGCTTGCGCTCGCGGAGACCTTTGACGGGTTCGGGCATGAGCACGACGATACGCCTAAAGATGCAGAGACTGCAAAATTGCAGTTTGTGAACCGTGCCACTCGCGGGCGGCCGGTCCCCGCCTGGCAGACTGCGGCGCGTGAGCGGAACGGTGCTGGTACTGGGCGGACGCAGCGAGATCGGCCTCGCGGTCGCGGAACGGCTCGCCCAGGGCGGGGCGCGCGAGATCGTGCTGGCCGCCCGGCGGAGCGCGGACCTGGGCACGGAGTCCGAGCGGCTGCGGGCCGCGGGAGCGGAGAAGGTCGGTGTCGTCGAGTTCGACGCCGACGACCTCGCCGGACACGGTCCGTTCCTGGAGAAGGTCGTCGCGGAACACGGTCCGCTGGACGTCGTCGTCACCGCTTTCGGGATCCTCGGCGATCAGGCGCGGGCCGAAGCGGACGCCGCGCACGCCGTCGCGATCGTGCACACCGACTATGTGGCTCATGTGAGTGTGCTGACGCATGTGGCCACTGTGCTTCGTGAGCAAGGAAGCGGAAGCCTCGTGGTGTTCTCGTCGGTCGCCGGGGTGCGGGTCCGGCGGGCGAACTACGTCTACGGCTCCGCGAAGGCGGGTCTCGACGGCTTCGCGAGCGGCCTGGGCGACGCCTTGCACGGCTCCGGCGCGCACCTCCTGCTCGTGCGGCCCGGCTTCGTGATCGGCCGGATGACCGAGGGCATGTCGCCCGCGCCGTTCTCGAGCACGCCCGATCAGGTCGCGGACGCGACTGTCGCGGCGCTGCGGAAGCACCGGGAAACCGTGTGGGTGCCGGGACTGCTGAGGCTCGTGTTCTCAGTGATGCGCGTGGTGCCACGGGCGATCTGGCGCCGTATGCCGCGCTAGGAAGCGCTGCGCGATCGTTTCGGCACACGGTGTCGCGGACGACTGTCTCCTTGGTCACTTCGGCTGGGCCGATCGGGCTTTAAGACCCGTTCATGACAGGTTTCTCAGCTAATTCCCAGCTAACGCGGTGATCCTCGACCACGGGGGATCATTCACGAAAGCGGGGAGAGGGTCGTGCTGCTCACGTCGCGAGGACGGCGGATCGGCGGCCGCGTCGCACTGGGCCTGGTGTCGACGGCCGTCCTGGGGGTCACGGGCTTCGCGTGGACCCAGCTGAGCCGTCTGGACGCGGGGATCGTCACGGCCGACGTGATCGCGCCGTCCGCTCAGGTGCCCGAAGGCCCCGCGGGCGCGCCGCTGCAGGTGGCGCAGAACATCCTGCTCGTCGGAATCGACTCGCGGACCGGCCCGGACGGGAACCCGTTGCCACAGAACGTCCTCGACGCTCTGCACGCGGGGGCCAGCGACGACGGTGGCGACACCACCGACACCATGATCGTCGTCCACATCCCGGCGGGCGGCGCCGCGGCGACGGCCATCTCCATTCCGCGCGATTCCTATGTGGACATCGCGGGCGGTTTCGGCAAGCACAAGATCAATTCGGCGTACAGCCGCGGCAAGAACGCCGCGATGAACTCGCTGCGCGCGCAGGGCCTGACCGGCGCGCAGCTCGAGGTCAAGGCCAACGAGGCGGCCGCCAAACTCACGATCCAGACGATCGAGCAGTTCACCGGGCTGTCGATCAACCACTACGCGGCGGTCAACCTCGCCGGGTTCTCCGCGCTGAGCGAAGCCGTCGGAGGGGTCGAGGTCTGCCTCAAGGAACCGGTGCAGGACAAGTTCTCCGGGGCTTCGTTCCCCGCGGGCAAGCAGCTGCTTTCCGGCGCGCAGGCGCTCGCGTTCGTGCGGCAGCGGCACGGGCTGCCCAGCGACCTCGACCGCATCGCGCGGCAGCAGGCGTTCCTGTCGAGCATGGCCAAGACCGTGCTGGACGCCGGGACGTTCACCGATCCGACCAGGCTGAGCGCGCTGATCGACGCGATCCAGGGTTCGGTCGTGCTCGACCGCGGCTGGGACGTGCTGAGCTTCGCGCAGCAGCTGCGGGGGATGAGCTCGGGGGCGCTGAAGTTCCAGACGATCCCGGTCCAGAGCCTTTCCTTGCCGACACCGTCCGACGGCGACGCGGTGAAGGTGGACCCGGCGGCGGTGAAGGCGTTCGTGAAGTCCGCGCTGACGTCGACGAGCGTCGCCGCGGTGGGGGAGACGACCGGCGGGATCGGGGTCAAGCCGGTGGCGGCGACCTCCTCCGTCGCCGCTCCGCCTTCGTCGTCTTCCGCGGGCAAGTCCTCCACGCCTTCCGCGCCGCCCGAGATGGCCGGCTGCGTCAACTGACGCTCGGGGTGTACCGAAACTTCCCCAAGATTCTTTTGAACCGCACTGGGCCGTCGTCCGTGTCCCCGCTGTCGGGGACGACACAGAGACGGGAATGGTGTGATGAAGCGTCGGTCCGGTTGGGCGATCGTGGCGAGCCTGTCTCTGTTCCTCACCGGTTGTGCCGCGACGGTAGGGGGAGTGGCGCGACCGGTGGACCCCACCCGCGTCGCCGGGCTCGAAGTCACCGACGGCCCCAGCGGTCTCAAGCCCGGCGTGCTCGACGCCGCGCTCCCCGTCGACGGCGGGGACGGCGGTGAGATCGACAAGCTCGCGGCCAACGCCGTCGCCGACGTCCAGCGGTATTGGCGGGAGCACCTGCCGGCGGTCTTCGACCGTGATTTCCGGCCGCTGGCCAGGCTCGCCTCGTACGATTCGACGGGCCGCGGCCAGGTGATCTGCGGAGCTTCGACGGCCGGGCTGGTGAACGCCTTCTACTGCGCGGGAGAGGACGTCGTCGCGTGGGATCGCGGGGAACTGCTCCCGAGGCTCGGCGACTCCCTCGGTTCGGCGGCGGTCATGGCCGTGCTCGCCCACGAGATCGGCCACGCCGTCCAGGTCCGGCTGGGTCTGTCCGGCGCGACGCCGTCGATCGTCAAGGAACAGCAGGCCGATTGCTACACCGGGGCGTACTTCCGCTGGGTCGCCGAGGGCAAGTCGTCGATGTTCCAGGTGTCCACCGGACGCGGGCTCAACGAGGTGCTCACCGCGTTGTTCCAGATCCGCGATTCCGCCGGGGTCGCCTTCTCCGACGACGGCGCGCACGGCAACGCGTTCGACCGGGTTTCCGCGTTCCAGTTCGGTTTCACCGACGGGCCCGCCCGGTGCGCGATGATCGACGAACGGGAGGTCGAGGGCCGCAGCACGCAAGGCGGCTTCGGTTCGGCCGCGGCGAACGAACGGGCGGCGGCGGAGAACGTCCGGCTCGACGACCGCCAGGCCCTCGCCGACCTCACCACCAGCCTCCGGCAGGCGTTCCGGCTCGCGGCCACGCCGCCGACGCTCACCACCGGAGCGGCCTGCGGCGTGACGACGGAGGACGCGCTCGCGTCGTACTGCTCGGAGTCCAACCAGATCACCCTCGACCTCGACGGCCTCGTCCGCATCGGGACCCCGCCGCGCAGGGGGCGGCAGGGCGGCATCGGCGACTTCGCCGCGTTCGCCGAAGTCGCGTCGCGCTACACCCTCGCGGTCCAGCAGGAGGGCGGGTTCCGGCTCGACGGTCCGGTGGCCGCGCAGCGCACGGCGTGCCTCACCGGCTACTGGGCTTCGACCATCGTGGACGGCGAACGCGGATCGCTCACGTTGTCGCCGGGCGACCTCGACGAGGCCATCGCCGAGATGCTGACGCGGAACAGCCTGATCGCGGCGGACGTCCGGGGCCGGACGCTCCCGGCCGGTTTCGCCAGGGTCGCCGCCTTCCGCGACGGCTTCTCCTCCAGCACCCAAAACACCTGCGGCACCAAATACCGCTAGACGCAAGTCCGTGAAGGCCTCCTTGAGGGACCCAGAGTCCCTCAAGGAGGCCTTCACGGAACGGCCGTCAGGTCATACGAAGGCGCTCTGGCCGGTGATGGCCTTCCCGACGATCAGCGTGTTCATCTCCCGGGTGCCTTCGAAGGAGTAGATCGCCTCGGCGTCGGTGAAGAACCGCATGATGTCGTTGTCCAGCACGATCCCGTTGCCGCCGAAGATCTCCCGGCCCCAGGCGACGACCTCCCGCATCCGCGAGGTCACGAACGCCTTCGCCAGCGACGAGTGCTCGTCCTTGAAGATCCCGGCGTCCTGCAGCCGGGCGAGCTGCACCAGCATGCCCCACGACGCGGTGATGTTGCCGAGGCTCTTCACCAGCAGGTCCTGCACCAGCTGGAACCGCGCGATCGGGCGGCCGAACTGCTTGCGCTCCTTGGCGTAGTCCAGCGCGAGCTCGTAGGCGCCGATCATCACGCCCAGCGCCTGCCAGGCCACGCCACCACGGGTCGCGCGCAGGATCTCGGCGACGTCGCGGAACGAGTCGATGCCCTGCAACCGGTTGGCCTCCGGCACGCGGACGTCGGTCAGCGTGATCTCCGCGTTCTCCACGATCCGGAACGCGAACTTGTTCTCGATCTTCACCGGGACGAACCCGGGCGAGTCCTTCTCGACCACGAAACCCTTGACGTTGTTGTCGTCCTCGTCGCGGGCCCAGACGATGACCAGGTCGGCGAAGGTCGCGTTGCCGATCCACTTCTTGGCGCCGTTGAGGATCCAGGTGTCGCCGTCCCGCTTGGCCGTGGTCCGCATGCCGCCCGCGACGTCGGATCCGCCGAGCGGCTCGGTCATCGCGAACGCGCCGATCTTGTCCATCGCCGCCATCGACGGGAGCCAGCGGTCACGCTGTTCCCGGTCGCCGCCCGAGTAGATGCTGTACATCGCGAGTCCGTTGTGGACACCGAAGAACGTCGCCACGGACGGGTCCGTGCGGGTCATCTCCATCGCCATCATGCCGCTGAGCAGGTGGCTGGTGGCGGGGAGGTGCTCGCCGTAACCCTCGTAGGGCAGCCCGGCGAGGCCCTGTTCGCGGAATTTGCCGACGAGTTCGTGCGGGAACTCGCCCTTGGCCCAGTTCTCGTTCACGAGCGGCTTGACCTCGGTGCGCATGAAGTCGCGCGCCTTGAGCAGCAGCTTGCGCTCCTCCTCGGGAAGCAGGGCTTCGTAGTCGTAGAAGTCGGCGATCAGCTGGTCGTCCATGTCAGTTCTCCTCCTTGGCGGCGGTGTCCAAAGCGGACAGCACCGCGAGCTGCTTGCGGTCGCGCGTCTCGGCGAGTTCCGAGTACGTGGAGGAGCCGTAAGCGGATTCCACGGCTTCGATGAGCCGTTCCTGTTCTTCCGGGGACTGCGAGGGCCGGCCCAGTCCCGCCCACATCTTCTTCATCGACTTGCCGATGTGCTCGGCCATGTGCCGGTAGCCGCCGGGGCCGCCGCCCAGATGCGAGCCGAGGAACGGCCCGACCGTGGACCAGCGGATGCCGAGCGAGTTCGTCATCACCGCGTCCAGTTCGGACGGTGACACGACGCCTTGTTCCACCAGGTAGATCGCCTCGCGGCTCAGCGCGTTCTGGAGCCGGTTGCCGACGAACCCGGGGATCTCCTTACGTTCCACCACCGGCGTGCGGCCGACGAACCGGTAGAACTCGACGGCGCGGTCCACTGACGCGGCATCCGTGCGCTCGCCGGGCACGACCTCGACCAGCGGGATCAGGTGCGGCGGGTTGAACGGGTGTCCGATCAGGACTCGCGACGCGTCGTCGAGGTCCGTCGCGAACGCCGTCGAGGGGATCGCGGAAGACGAGCTGAGCAGCAACGCGTGCGACGGCGCCTCACGGACCAGGGTCGCGAACAGGTCCTTCTTGAACTCGACGCTCTCGGGTCCGTTCTCCTGCACGACATCCGCGTGCCGGACGGCTTCGGAGACGTCAGCGGCGAGGTGGACGCGAGGGGCGAGGTCCGCGACGTCCCGGCCGAGATGCGGGGCGAACGCCTCCAGTGCGCCGGCGACGGCGTCGGCGAGATCCGGCCGCGGGTCCGAGACCCAGACCTCCATGTCGTGCGCCGCGAACAGCGCCGTCCACGACAGGCCGATCGTGCCCGCGCCGATCACCGCGGCGGTGCGAAAAGTCATGACCGTGCTCCCTTCAAGTAGTCGAAGACCGGCTTGACCGGGGCGAGCGTCAGGTCGGTGAGGATGTGGCTCGCGGACACGACCTCCAGCACCGGGAGGTCGGCGAGCGGGGCCAGGACGTGCTGGAACAGTTGCAGCCGCGCGGGTCCGGTCCACGCTTCCTTGACCACCACGTCGGTGATCTCGGTGCGGACCAGTTCGAAGACCCGCGGCGAACCGTCGTAGTCCGGAATGGTCTTGAGCATGAACGTCGGCACGGTGATCTGCGCTTCGGCCTCGCGGACGTCCAAGCGGTGGTGCTTGTAGCCCATGGTCGCGGTCGCGACCCGCTGGCTGCCGTGGTCGAGCGTCCCGACGAGCGCGCCGTTCTCGGCGAACAGCTTCGGCGAGCCGATGGTCTTCGGGTAGGCGCTGATCTCGCGGCCGGACGCGGTGGCCGGGAAGTTGTCGAGGTACATCGCGTGCAGGTACTCGCCGCGCTCGCCCTCGAAACTGACCGGGATCGCCTGCCCGGACTCGGTGTAGGGCCCGTAACCGCTGACGTCGCCCATCTTCATCACCTCGAACCGCACCAGCGGCTCGTCGATCTCCAGGGGCTCCGGGACGACGGCGCGCAGGGCGTCGGCGTCGGTGCGGTAGACGATGTTCAGGTACTCGCGGTTCGTGAACCGGGGCACCACCGGCGCGTACGCCGGGTTCGTGAGCGGGGTGGTCACGTGCCGGAGGACATCTTGCTGCTTCATTTCACTCACCGGTCCACTCGGGAGCGCGGCGTTCGGCGAAGGCCTGCATGCCCTCGCGGACGTCGGCGGACTTCATCAGCGCCGGCATTTCCGAACGCTGGGAGGCAAACGCTTGCGCGTCGGGAACGCCGTCCGCCGCGCGGACGATCTTCTTGACCAGGGCCAGCGCCAGGGGAGCGTTGGCGGAGAGCTGTTCGGCCAGCTGCAGGGCGACGGCGGCGGCCTCGCCGACCGGGACGACCCGGTTCACCAGGCCCAGCCGCCCCGCGCGTTCGGCGCCGATCGGCTCGCCGGTGAGGAGGAACTCCATCGCCAGGTGGTGCGGGATCCGCTTCGGCAGCCGGATCACGCCACCGCCGGCGGCGATCAGCCCGCGCTTCACCTCGGGCAGCCCGAACTTCGCGTCCTCGGCGGCGACGATCAGGTCGCACCCCAGCGCCAGTTCGAACCCGCCGCCCATGGCCCAGCCTTCGACGGCCGCGATCAGCGGCTTCGACGACTCGGCCTCGGTCAGCCCGCCGAACCTGCGGCCGGGGATCTCCGGCGACTCGCCCTTCAGCGCCGCCTTGAGGTCCATTCCGGCGCTGAACGAGCCGTCCGCGCCGGTCAGCACCCCGGCCCGCAGGCCCGGATCGGTTTCCAGGAGGTCGAGCGCTTCGGCCAGACCGGCCGCGACGGCGGCGTTCACCGCGTTGCGGGCCTGCGGCCGGTCGATCGTGATCAGCAGCGTGGTGCCGACCCGTTCTGTCCTTACTTCGTCGGTGCTCATGGTTCTTCCTCAGCGGGTGGTGGCGAGTTCGCGCAGGACGTCTTCGGTGTCCTGGCCCGGCAAGGGAGCCAGGCGCCGGACGGAACCGGGGGTCGCGGAGAACTTCACCGGGATGCCGATGGTGCGGATCGCACCCTCGCTCGGGTGCTCGACGACGTCGAGCAGGTGGCCGTCGCGGACGTACTCGTCGTCCTGCGCCTTGTCGAGTTCGAGGACCGGGGCCATCGGGATGCTGTGCTTCGCGCAGACCTCGGTCCATTCCTCGGTGGTCAGCGCCGGGGCGCATTCGGCGATCATCCCGGCGAGCGCCTCGTGGTCGGCGCCGTCGATCGCGTCACCGTTGACCCGCGGGTCCTCGGCCAGCTCCGGCCGCCCGGCGGCGTGGAAGAAGTCGCGGAAGTTCTGCGGGTTGTAGGGGATCACGCAGGCCATGCCGTCCTTGGTGTGCACGGCCTGGTGCCCGGGGTTCATCGAGGGGCCGAAGCCGGTCGGGCTCTCCGCGGGCTCGAACACGTGCCCGGCGAGGTGCTCGACCAGGTTGAACGCGATCAGCGTGTCGGTCATCGGGATCTCGACCCGCTGGCCCTCGCCGGTCTTGTCGCGGTGCACGAGCGCGGCGAGCACGGTGTAGGCGATGGTCAGGGAGGAGACCTTGTCGCCGATGATCGTCGGCAGGTAGACCGGCCTGCCCAGCGCGCGGTTCGCGACGTCGACCAAGCCGGACGACGCCTGCACGGTCTCGTCGTAGGCGGCGTGGCCCGCGCGGTCGGAGTCGCCGCGGAAGCCCTGCGCGTGGGCGTAGACCAGGCCAGGGTTGCGCGCGGCGACGTCGGCGTAGTTCATGCCGAGCCTGCTCAGCGCGCCCGGGCGCATGTTGGTGATCAGCACGTCGGCGGTGTCGATCAGCTTGAGCGCCTGCTCGCGCTGCTCCTCGTCCTTGAGGTTGAGGGCGACGCTGCGCTTGTTGCGGTTCACGTTCAGGTTGAGCGGTGTCATCCCCGGCGTCGTGCGGAACTTGCCCACTCGCACGGTGTCGGCGGGGGACTCGATCTTGATCACGTCGGCGCCGAGGTCGCCGAGGATCTGCGCGGCGTACGGGCCCATGACGACCGTCGAGAGGTCGATCACGCGAACGCCGTCCAGCGGTCCGGTGGCGGTCTGAGTCATTTTGCTTCCCTTCGCCGTTGTTCGCTCTACTTCCGAAGTTAGGCGCGAATAGCGGTAAAGGGAATGATCAAGAAACGAAGAATGGTATGACCGCGGTGGTCATACCATTCTTGGTGTCCGAATTGGACCGATGCGGGCGGCGGGATGGACCGGCTCGCGACCAGTGTCAGGTCGAAAGCGGCTCGGCGAAGATCTCCCGGGCGCCCGCGACCAGCTCGGCGAGGTCGCCGTCCTCCGCGCGATCGCGTCGCCACACCAAGGCCGTCTCCAGTTGCGGCCGGAAATCCGCGAACGGCAGGATGGTGGCGCCGTCGACCAGGAACAGATGCATCGGGCTGGCCGGATCGAGCATGGTGATCGAGAACGACGACCCGTTCGCCACCAGTTCGGAAATGCCCGAATACTCGGTTCCGCCGAATTTGAGCCTTTTCCTGATTCCCGCGTTCGACAATTTCCGGTCCATATCGTCCGAATAGGCGGGAATGCTCTCCGAAGCGGATGGGATGTAGGACAGGTCACTCAATTCGGCGATGTCCACCGTTTCCCGGCCGGTGAACCGGTCGGCCGGGACGACGGCGCCGAGCCGTTCGACCTGCACCGGGACGATCTCCAGCGCGGGATCGGTGACGGGCATCCGGACCAGCGACAGCGCGAGTTTGCCCTCGTGCACCGCGGCGACCAGATCCGGCGTCGTCCCGGGCCAGCGTTTGACTTCGAACCGGTCGTGACAGCGTTCTTCCAGCCGTTTGACACGTTCCCGCAGCGCCGGGTGCACGCCGGCGGGCATGCCGACGAACACGGTGCTCCGCCGCGGTTTCACCGCTTCCTGCAGCCGCCAGGGGATCGCGTTGACCTGATCCAGGACCTCTCGCGCGATCGGCAGCAACGCGGAACCCGCCGCCGTGAGCGTGACGTGGTGCGTGCTGCGATCGAACAGCCGGTGGCCGAGTTCGTGTTCGAGATTCTTGATCCGCTGGCTCAGCGGGGAGGCGGCCATGTGCAGTTTCCTGGCCGCCTGGGAGAAGTTCAGTTCCTCGGCGACGGCCACGAAGTACCGCAGGTGCAACATCTCCACGTGATCACCCTAACCGGAAAGCGACGGTGAACGCCGCCCCGCCTTCCGGCGCCGGACCGGCCGCCAGCGTCCCGCCCATGCGAGTGACCAGGCCGTGGGCCAGCGCGAGCCCGATGCCCGTACCGACCGGGCGGCTGTCGCGGTAGCGCTTGTTCAGCACGCCGCGTTCGAACGCGACCGGGTAGTCCTCCGGCGCCAGGCCGGGCCCGCCGTCCCGGATCGCCAGCCGGGCCTGTCCCTCGGCGGCCACCAGCGAGAACACGATCGGCGCGCCCGCCGGGGTCACCCGCAGCGCGTTCTCGGCCAGCACGTCGGCCACCTGGCGGAGCCGCCGCGGATCGGCGATGACCGCGACCTCCCCGGCGGGCCGTTCCACCAGCAGCGTGACGTCCTGCCGCGCGCACCGCAGCCGCCAGGCGTCGGCGCATTCGTCGACGAGCGCGGCGAGGTCGAGGCGTGCCGGATCGAGCCGGAACTCGTCGGCGCCGAGTCTCGCCAGCTCCAGCAGGTCGCTGACCAGGCGTTCCAGCCGGGTGGCCTCGCGGTGGATGGTCTGCCCGGCCCGGCGCGCGTCCTCGCCTTCGGCCACGCCGTCGCCGATCGCCTCGGCGAAACCGGTGACGGCGGTCAGCGGCGTCCGCAGTTCGTGCGACACCGACAGCAGGAACTCGCGTTGCCGCGCCTCGCTGTACTGGAGCGCGTCGGCGAGTTCGTTGACCGACTTCGCCACGTCCGCGACCTCGGACGGCCCTTCGATCGGAACGCGCAGGTCACGGCGTCCCGATCGCATCCCGCTCGCAACCGACGCGGCCCGGCGCAACGGCCGCGAGAGCATCCGGCTCAGCACCAGTCCCGCGATCGCGGCGACCGCCAGGCCGGCGCCGAGCGCGAAGACGGTGTTGCGCACCAGCGTCCGTCCGCGCGCTTCACCGAGCTTGGTCGATTGGACGAGCGCGAACGCGGCGCCCTTCGCGCCGACGGCGCGGCCTTCGACGAGGTACTGCTGGCCTTCGACGACCACCGTGCCCGAGCGCGTGAACCCTGACTTGGTGGCGGCGATCGCCGCCACCGTCCCGGCGCCGTCGAGTGCTCCGTTCGGACGGCGGACGACGACGTCGATCCCTTGCCCCCGAACGACTTCCGCGGCCTTGCCGATGCCGAGCCGGTTGCCGATCCCGGTCTCGTCGAGCTGGCTCGCGACCACGTCGGCCTGCGCCGCGAGCGATTGCCGGAGCACGTCTGTCCCGGTCGTGCGGATGAGCCGGGCCGCGACCAGCCCGGCGACCACCACCGCGACCGCGGCGATCGCCAGGCACACCACGGTGATCCGCAGCGCCAGCGACGTCCGTCTCATCCGGCGTCCGCCGCGTAGCCGATCCCGCGGACCGTCCTGATCGGACTGTGCCCGCCCAGCTTCCCGCGCAGCTGGGCGATGTGGACGTCGACGGTCCGCGTTCCCGCCGATGCCGCGTAACCCCAGACGGAACTGAGCAGTTGCTCGCGGCTGAACACCTGGCCGGGTCGTTTCACCAGATGGGTGAGCAGGTCGAACTCGGTCGACGTCAGCGCGACGTCGGCGCCGGCTGCCCAGACACGGCGCTGGGTGACGTCGACGCGGACACCGCCCGCCGTGTACGTCTCGGCGGGCGGCGCCGCTCCGGCCGCGCGGCGCAGGACGGTCCGGACCCTGGCCGAGAGCTCACGCGGGCTGAACGGTTTCGTCAGGTAGTCGTCCGCGCCGATCTCCAGGCCCAGCAAGCGGTCCAGTTCGTCGTCGCGGGCGGTCACGAACAGCACCGGCGTCCAGTCGCCGTCCGCGCGCAGCGTCCGGCAGATCTCGATACCGTCCATTCCGGACAGCCCGATGTCGAGCACGATCGCGACCGGGCGCAGCCGCCGGATCGTGGCCAGTGCCGCGCCGCCGTCCGCCTCGACCCGCACGCCGAACCCGTCCCGCCGCAGGTACAGCGAGGCGAGCTCGGCGATCGCGGGGTCGTCCTCGACGACCAGCACCAGCCCGCGTCCCGGTTGTGTCGTCACCGGCAGATCCTGTCACGGGGCCGGGTCGCCGGCCATGTCCTGTTCGATCGAGTCGAGCGTGCGCTGCACGTCGCTCAGCTCGCCCGGTGCCGAACCCGGCGACGGGCTCGACGTCGGCTTCTCGTCGGTGCACGCGGCCGTGGTGAACAGGGCGAGCGCGGCGAGGGTCGCGGCCAGGAGGCGCTTCACTTGCCCGCCTTGCAGTGCGCGTTCGCGAAGGCGTCCAGCTTCTGCTTCGCCGCGGTGAGCTCGGGAAGCCGTCCGCCGCGCTTGTCGGCGCGCTTCTGGAGCCTGTCCGCGGTGTCGTTGTGTCCCTTCTTGCGCTGGTCCTCGGCCCTGGCCTTGAGGTTCGCGACGGAACCGCGGACCTCGGGCCCGCCGTTGACGCGGTCCGTGAGCTTCGTGGTGCGCTCGGTGAGCTTGGGCAGCCATTCGGCGCACAGCTGCTGGGACTCCTCTGGGCTGAGCGTGATCGGCGCGGTCTGGGCCGAGGCGGCCGGGGCGAGAGCGACGAGACCGGCCGCGGTGAGGCAGACGGCGATGGTGTGTTTCAGCATGCGAAGAGCGTCGCGCGGGCGGATACGAGGAATGTGGGGGAAATGTTCGGGTTCTGTAAGCGATACTCGGACGATGGGGCTGAAGACTTCGACCGCCACCGTCGTGGCGATGCTGTTGCTCACCGCCGCGCCGGCCATCGCGGCACCGCCCGCGTTCGACCTTCGGGACGGGGTGAGCCAACCGGTGTTCTCCTACGAGAAGGCCATCCGGGAGACCGCCTGGGTGGAGACCGGCCAGGACCTCGACCGCGACGGCCAGGTCGACCGGGTCGCCGCCGACATCATCCGCCCGGCCGAACCGGCCGCGCGCGGGCAGCGCGTCCCGGTGATCATGGACGTCAGCCCGTACTTCGAGAAGATCGGGCGCGGCAACGAGCGCCAGCCGAAGACCTACCTCCCCGACGGCACGCCGTCGCAGTTCCCGCTCTTCTACGACAACTACTTCGTCCCGCGCGGCTACGCCGTCGTGCTGGTCGACGTCGGGGGCACCAATCGCTCGTCCGGGTGTTTCGACGACGTCGCCTCCGGCAACGGGGTCGTGAACTGGCTCAACGGGCGCGCGAACGCGTTCCGGACGCCGTTCGGACCGGAACGCGTCCGCGCGGGCTGGGCGAACGGGTCGGTCGGCGCGATCGGGAAGTCGCAGGACGGGGCGACGGCGATCGGGATGGCGGCGTCGGGGATCGACGGGTTGAAGACCATCGTGCCGATCGCGGGGGTCAGTTCGTACTACGAGGTGCACAACGCGGATGGCGCGTACTTCGGCTGGGCGGGTGGCCCGGGCCTGTACAACGAACGGGCGCAGAAGCTGTGCCAGCCGTTCGAAGAGGACAACGCGCGGCGCGCGGGCACGGACGGGAACTTCAACGAGTACTGGCGCGGGCTCGACTACGTCGCGAAGACCGGCAAGGTGCGCGCAAGCGTTTTCGCGTCGATGGGCTTCCACGATCTCAACGTCAACCCGATCCAGTTCGGGCCCTGGTGGGAGGCGCTGAACGCGTACGGCGTGCCACGCAAGGCATGGCTGCACCAGGCGGCGCACGTCGACCCGTTCGACCTCGACCGGTCGCTGTTCGTGCGGACCCTGCACCGCTGGTTCGACCGGTGGCTGCTCGGCGTGCGCAACGGCGTTGAGACCGAACCCGCGATCCGCGTCGAGCACACCCCGGACCGGTGGGCCGACGAACGCCGCTGGCCGCCGGCGGGTGCCGGGTCGCGCACTCTGTGGCCTTCGGCGTCCGGTGGGCTGGGCGACAGGCCTTCGTCCGGCGCGGTTTCGGTGACCGAGGACCCCGCGCGCGGGGCGTCCCAGTGGGTGGAGAACCCGTCGCAGGCCAGTCCGGACCGTGTCGTCTTCGCGGGTGAGCCCGTGCGCGCGGACACCCGGATCGCCGGGACCGCCACGGTGACGGTGACCGCCCGTTCCGACAAACCGAGCGCGCGGCTCGGCGCGGTGCTGGTCGACTACGGTCCCGCGACCGTGCGGAACACGAAATTCCCCGCGCTGGGCACCAAGGACCTGACGAGCCGGTCCTGCTGGGGCGCGGGAACGGCCGCGGACACGGGATGTTTCCTGGACACCGTCGCGGACCTGACCACCGTGGACAAGCAGATCGTCGCGACCGGCTGGGCGGATCTCGGCCACCACCGGTCGCTGTGGCGGGGCGAGCCGCTGGTGCCCGGCAAGGCGTACACGATGACGTTCCGGCTGAGCAGCCTCGACCACGTCGTCCCGGCCGGGCATCGGCTGGCGCTCGTGCTGGGCGGGACCGACGCGGACATGTTCGACCCGTCGCTGCCCGCGCCCGGCGCCCGGGTGACTTTCGACCTGGGCGGGACTTCGCTCTCGGTCCCGGTCGCCTGAATCTGGCTATCGTCGGAATCATGAGCCTGCCCGACTTCTGGCTGCGTCGCCCGGCCGTGCCGACCTCGGCCGCGCTGCGGGAGCGGTTCGACGAGGCGCTGGGCGAAGCACTCGCGGCCGGTCCCGACCGGCCCTTCGGCTACCGTCTCGACGCGCCGAAATGGCAGTTCCTGTGCCATGCCGCGGACCGGGCGGACTTCGTCCTGCACGGCTCAGGCGACTCCGGCATCACCGAATTCACGCCGCGACGGCCCCCGGACATCACGGATTTCGGCAGCCGTCTCGCGGTGTTCGCCGCGGCCGACGGGATCTGGCCGATGTTCTACGCGATCCTGGACCGCGACAGCCTGCCGGTGTCGATGTGCAACGCGTGTGTGCGGGTCGGTGGCGAGGCCCGCTATCACTTCTCGATCAGCGCGCCTGCGTTGGAGCGACGGCCGTGGCGGACCGGCACGGTGTACCTGCTGCCGTCCGCGACCTTCGAACTCGAGCCGGCGGACGGGGAGATCCGGCCGACCCAGGCCGCCAGTCCGGTCCCGGTCCGTCCCGTCGCCAAGCTGACCGTCCGGCCCGAGGACTTTCCCTTCCTCGACGACGTCCACGGGCATCACGACGAGGAGTTGCTCGCCAGGGCCGCCGCCGCCCCGGACGGCTTCCCCTGGCATGAACCCGGGTGGTCGTGAGTGGCGATGCGGGTTATTTGAGAGGTAAGGCGAACATGGCGTGATCGAGTCTCCGGTCGAGCAGGCCTTCTCCGCTGGAGCCGATCGCGACTCCAACTGTCCACAAGAGACGGTTTTTCAGCTGGGGCCGCCCGGTTTGGGCACTTTGCGCCGCTTCGTGACGGGGTCGTGAGTGGCAAAGAGGGTTAGAACAAAATTTTTCACGAACGAAAAAAACCCAAACCCCAAAGCGAATACGGCAAAAAGAAAAAAGCACCGCCCCCGACTAACCGCAACAAAGAATA
>NZ_JBFBGL010000086.1:0-26637 GCF_040684635.1 Amycolatopsis sp. NPDC089917
TCCGTGAAGGCCTCCTTGAGGGACCCAGGGTCCCTCAAGGAGGCCTTCACGGACTTGACACCCGGGCAGGGACACCTTTGCCTTACCCCTCAATAACCCGAAACGCCACTCACGACACCTCTGCCTCACTTTCGCGTGACCGGATGGACGACACCTGTGATCAGACGGACGACACACGTGACTGGACGGACGACACGCGACGGGGACGCGGCTGTCGCGTGTGTCGTCCGTGCGGTCACGCGAAAACCCCCGGACCGTAGGTACTCAAGACACGATCGGCTCTAACCCGAATCGCCACTCACGACTCCCACACAAACGGGCGCCAAACCCACTCTGAAGTGCTTCATGGACAGTCGCAACCCGCTCAGGCGGGCTGGGGCACCCTGCCACGCGAAGGGACCGAAAGGGCGAAGCCCAGCAGAGCGACAAAGGCGGCTACAGGGCCAACCCACCAGACGCCCGCCGACGACAGCACCACGCCACCCAGCGCGGCACCGAGGGCGCCGCCGCCGTAGATCGCGGAACCGTTGAGCCCCAGGGCGACCGTCGGCGCGTCGGGCGCCAGCGAGAACAGCCGGTGCTGCTGCGGCACCATCAGCATCCCGCCGAACACCCCCGAAGCCAGCGAGGACCAGCGCGCCGACGCTGTCCCACCACTGGAAGGTCCTGCGGGAAGCCGGCCTCACGACGACGTTCGTCGAGGGCCGGACCCGCTGGGTCGACCTACGGACCGAGGACGTCCACAAGCGGTTCCCCGGCCTACTGGACGCCGTCCTCGCCTAGCCGCCACTTCGCCGCGAGTTCCGCCGCGGCGCAGACGCCGACGTCGAGCAGATACGGCCCCGCCTGCCCGCAACCGGATCCGGGCGCGATCGGCTGACCGTGCCCCATCCCGTCGACGGAATGCGTGTCGACGGCGGCGCCGACATCCGTCCACTGCTCGGAAAGCTCACGCAGGTTCAGCGGGGCGACCGTGTAATCCGCGGTCCCGTGCCACACGCTGACCGGCGACCGCGAACCCGTCCCCGCGGCCCGGACCTTGTCGCCCCACTGCTTCGGGGTCAGATCCTTGCCGGGATTCATGCAGGAGTACGCGTCGATCATCGAGGTCGCGCACGCGTAGGGCAGACCGGCCACGACACCGCCACCCGAGAACAGGTCCGGATACGCCGCCAGCATCACCGAGGTCATCGCGCCGCCCGCGGACAGCCCGGTGACGTAAGTCCGGCTTCCGGCCGAATACCGCGCCATCTGCGCGATCGATTCGGCTTCCCCGGAGCCGCGTTTGATGTCGCCAGCCTGGAACCAGTTGAAGCACATGTTGAAGTTGTTCGCCGAAACCTGTTGTGGCAGAACGAGTTTGAAGCGCAGCTTGTCCGCGAGACCGACCCACCCGGAGCCGCGCGCGTACCCGGCGGCGTCCTGGGTGCAGCCGTGCAGCACGACCACCGCCGGACGTCCGGACGGCAGCCCGTCGGGAACGTACTCGAACATCTGCAACGCGCCGGGATTGCTCCCGAACCCGGTCACGGGACGGATCGTCGCCGCCTGCGCCGGAGTAGAAAGGAAGAGGGTCAATGCCGAAACCACCGCGCCGATGAGGAGTTTTCGCATCACTTCAGGCTAAAATCGCCGCCGCCGGGTTCCCACGTGGACGACCACCACAGCGAACGACCGCTTTGTGTGGTCGTGCCCGGTACCGGCACACGAGAACCGCGCTTACCGTCGGCCGATGCGGCTCATTCTGGTCCTCGCGATGATGCTGGCCCTGGCCACCCCCGCCCAGGCGGCGCGCGGTTGCGGGAACGTGCGCGTTCCCGGCGCGGCGAAACAACAAATGTCCTGTTCGGACGATCTGACCACCACCGGCACGCTGGTCACCGGGCACACGGTCCAGGCGGACTGGGCCGGGCTCACCTCGGCCGGACTCCCCGCGCCCAAGGGTGTTCCCGGCATCCAGATCGACGGCTACTTCCCGGACACGTCGACGGCCAACACCACGCACGGCTGGAACCACGACGCGCAGTTCGTGTTACGGCTGCCCGATCGCTGGAACGGCGGTCTCGTGGTCTCGGGTTCCCCCGGCGTGCGGCGCCAGTACGCGAACGACCGCGCGATCGGCGACCAGGTCCTCGCCGCCGGCTACGCGTTCGCCGCGACCGACAAAGGCAACACCGGCGCGGACTTCCACACCGACGGACGGCGTCCCGGCGACGCGCTCGCCGAGTGGAATTCGCGCGTCACGCAGCTGACCATCGCCGCGAAGGCCGCCGTGGCGCACCGCTACGGACGCCTGCCCGGCCGCACCCTCGCGGCCGGGATGTCGAACGGCGGCTACCTCGTCCGCTGGCAGCTCGAGAACCGGCCGTGGCTCTACGACGGCGGCATCGACTGGGAGGGCACGCTCTGGCACGAGGACGGCCCGAACCTGTTCACCTTCCTGCCGCCCGCGATCAAGGCCTACCCCGCGTATGCCACCGGTTCCGCGCAGGCCCATCAGCAGATCCTCGACGCCGGATTCGCACCGGGCTCGGAGTTCCTCTGGCAGTACCACAACGACGTCTACTGGGGGCTGACACAACGCATCTACCAAGCCGAATTCGATCCGTCGTTCGCCGGGACCGACTACGACTACGCCGCTCGCCCGCCGTCGGTGCACCGTGCGGTCGAACGGATCTCGCTGACCGGCCGGATCGGCAAACCGCTGATCACCCTCCACGGAACCCTCGACACCCTCCTGCCGATCACCCGCGATTCCGATGTCTACCAGCGGATGATCGCCGAACAGGGGCGCGCCGGGCTCCAGCGTTACTACCGGATCGTCGACGGCAACCACGTCGACGGCCTGTACGACGCCTTCCCCGGCAAGCTGCGTCCCATCGGCCCTTGTTTCCGGACCGCCTTCACCGCTCTCGAAGGCTGGCTCGACGGCGTTCGCCCGCCCGCCTCCGCGACCATCCCCCGTGGAGACGGCGATCTCGCGACCGAGTGCGCACTAAGCTGATCGTATGGAATTCCAGGACGTCGTACGACGCCGTCGCATGGTCCGGAAGTTCACCGACGAGCCCGTCGCCGAGGTGAGCCTTCAGCGCATCCTGCGCAACGCGTTGAAGGGTCCCTCGGCCGGTTTCTCGCAGGGACAAGGGTTCCTCGTCCTCACGGGCGAGGAACTCGCGAAATTCTGGGAGTTCGGGGCCAGCTGGGCACCGGAAACCGTGACCACGGCCCCGGTCGCGATCGTGCCGCTCTCGGTCAAAAACGCGTACCTCGACCGTTACGCCAAGCCGGACAAGGGTTTCGCCGAAGGTGACGACTCGTGGTGGCGCGTGCCGTACTGGGACGTCGACACCGGGATGGCGACGCTGCTGATCCTCCAGACGGCCGTCGACGAGGACCTCGGCGCGGTGTTCTTCGGGCTCGCGCCGGAAAGCGTGGAGCGCCTCCACAGCGAGTTCGGGGTGCCCGACGATCACGACCCGATCGGCGTCGTCGCACTCGGGCACGGCGCCGAAATCGGCCCCTCACCCGGTTCTTCGGCGACCAAGATCGCCCGCCGCGAGTTCGAGGAAGTCATCCGTTTCGGTCATTGGTGAGGCGGTGCAGCCTGAGCGCGAGCTGGAGTTCCAGCGCGCGCTCGGGCGCCTGCCAGTGCTCGCCCAGCAAGGACGCGATGCGGTCCAGCCGCTGCACGACGGTGTTGACGTGCACGTGAAGCTGATCTTTCGCCTTCGTCAGATTGCCGCCGCAGGCGAAATACGCGCGGAGGGTGCCGATCAGATCCGTGCCGCGGCGTTCGTCGTAGTCGAGCACGGGGCCGATCGCGGCCGTCACGTACGCGCCGAGATCGGCGTGCTCACCGAGGAGCAGCCCGACGAAACCGAGGTCGGCCATGCTCGCGCCTTCACCCGCCCGGCCGAGGGCCAGCAACGACGCGACGCACCGCGCGGCTTCGGCGTGCGCGACGGCGAGTTCCCGCGGCGAGGTGGCCGGACCGGCCGCGCCCACCGTCACCGGGCAGTCCATTGTGGACGCGAGTTCGGCGGCGACGGACCTCGCCAGCGCGCCGGCGTCCGTCCCGCGCACGAGCAGGACGACCTCGTCCGCGTGCACACCGACCAGGACCGCGTGCCGGGCGGCCGCCGAGGCCAGCCGCCGCCGCGAGACGTCGTCGGAATGCGCGAGCAGCACCGCGTGCGATGTCGACAAATCGACCCCGAGTCGACGTCCTCGCGCCAGCAACGCGGCGGGATTGCGACCGGGCGCGGTGAGCAGGTCCGACAGCAGCTCCCCGCGCACCTCGTCCTCGGCCCGCGCGACGGACCTCCGTTGCATCAGCAGGACCGCGGTGACCACGCCCGCGCGCTCGAACAGCCGCCGATCCGCCTCGCCGAGCGACCGGCCGCCGCCCAGCACCAGGCTGCCGAGGAACTCCTGCCCCGCCTGGACGGCGCACAGCCAACCGTCCTCAGTGGACACGGCCCGCCCGCTCGCCCGGGACGCCGACACCGCGGAACGCGAGAGGCTCAGCTCCCCGCCGGTCCTGGCCAGGACGACACCTTCGGCGTCGTAGACGGCGATGGCGCCGCCGAGCACGTCCGCGACCGCGGCGGCGACCTCGGCCAGGTCGCCGCCGCGCAGCACGAGATCCATCAGCCGGTCGTGCGCGTCCTCGGCGCGGCGCATCGCGTCGTTGTGCGCGCTGATCGTCGCGTTGGCGTCGTTCAGCTCGGCGACCGCGCGGCGCGTCTCGTCGAGCAGATGCGCGTTGTCCAGCGCGATCGCCGCGTGGTCGGCCAGCGAGGACAGCAGCGCGACCTCCTCCGCGCTGAACTCCCGCGTCGTCCGGTCCGAGGCGAACAGCACCCCGATGACCTTGCTGCCGATCGCCAGCGGCACCCCGAGGATCGCGGTCAGCCCCTCGTCGAGCACCCCGGTGTCGATCGAGGAGGTGTGGTGGAACCGCTCGTCGTGGAAGTAATCCGCCGTCGCGTACGGCCGCGCGGTCTGCGCGACCAGCCCGCCGAGCCCCTCGCCCATGCCCAGCACGATGTCCTGGAACAGCGCGGAGACCGAACCGTCGGTGACCCGGACGTAAGTGTTGCCCTCGGCCTCGTTCTTCAGGCTGAGGTACGAGACGTCCACACCGAGCAGCGCCCGCGCCCGGCGCACGATCGACCGCAGGACGGCGTCCGGATCGTCCAGCCGGGCGAGGTCGCTGGCGGTGTCGAACAGCGCGGCCAGCTCCGCCTCACGCCGCCGGTGCTCGGCGACGGTGTCCCGGATCCGCAGCGCCAGCTCGGTGGCCTTCGGATCGACGGGGACGTGCGCCAGCTGCTCGCTGCCCGCCCCGGAGGCGAGCAGTTCGAGCAGCCGGCGCAGCTGTGCGGAACTGTCCACAACGGTCATGCTGACACGTGACTGCGCTCCGTGAGAACTTCGGAGTGCAGGGACTCGCCCTTGGTCTCCCGGGCGGCGAGCAGCGCGATCACGGTCAGCGCGCACATCGCGACGACGTAGAGCGAGACCGGGACCGTGCTGCCGAACTCCTTGAACAGCGCGACCGCGATGAGCGGCGCCACCGCGCCCGCCGCGATCGACGACAGCTGGCCGCCGACCGAAAGGCCGGTGTAGCGCACCCGCGTCGGGAACTGTTCGGAGAAGAACGCGGCCTGCGGTCCGTACATCGCGCCGTGCAGCACCAGCCCGATCGTCGCCGCGAGAATGATGACACCGGAATTCTTCGTGTCGAGCATCGCGAAGAACGCGAAACTCCACGCCGCCATGCCGATCGCGCCGAAAAGGTAGACCGGACGACGGCCGAGGCGATCGGAAAGAATGCCCCACAAGGGAATGGTCACGAAATGCACGGCCGAACCGATGAGCACCGCGTTGAGTCCCACCGATTTCGGCAGACTCAATCCAGTGGTGACGTAAACGAGAATGAAGGCGGTGATCACGTAATAGGAGACGTTCTCCGCCATCCGCGAACCGATGGTGATCAGCACCGCGCGCCAGCTCTTGCGGAACACCTCGACGACCGGGGCGTGCGTGGCCGTGTCGTTCTTCTGTTGCGCGGCAAGGAAGACGGGTGACTCGCTGACCGCGAGCCGGATCCACAGCCCGATCACCACGAGCACCCCGGAAAGCAGGAACGGGATCCGCCAGCCCCAGCTGAGGAACGCCTCGTCCGACTGCGTCGCGGCGAGGATCGCCAGCACCGCCGTCGCGAGCAGGTTCCCGCCGGGCGCACCGCATTGCGGCCACGACGCCCAGAAACCGCGTCGTTTGTCGTCGCCGTGTTCGGAGACGATCAGCACCGCGCCGCCCCATTCGCCGCCGAGCGCGAAACCCTGCACCAGCCGCAGCAGCGTCAGCAGGATCGGCGCCAGGACGCCGACGGTCGCGTAGGTCGGGAGGACACCCATCGCGCAGGTCGAGCCGCCCATCAGCAGCAGGCTCAGCACCAGCAGCTTCTTGCGGCCGACCCGGTCCCCGAAGTGCCCGAACACCAGCCCGCCGATGGGCCGCGCGAGGAAACCGACGGCGTAGGTCAGGAACGCGAGCAGCGTGCCGGTCAGCGGATCGTTGGTGGGGAAGAACAATTTGCCGAACACCAGCGCCGCGGCGGAGGTGTAGAGGAAGAAGTCGTACCACTCGATCGTCGTTCCGATCAGGCTGGCGCTGACGACTTTCGCGATCGAGCCACGGTTCTGCGCGGTCACCGGGGACTTCCTTTCTTGGGGGGTCACGCGGCGGTCCAGCCGCCGTCGAGGGGGATCGAGGTACCGGTGACATGGGCGGCGTGATCGCCGGACAGCCAGAGCACGCAGGCGGCGACGTCTTCGGGTTCGATGAGCCGCTTGATCGCCGACCGGCGCAGCAGGACCTGCTCGATGACGGCGTCGCGTTCGAGGCCGTGTTCTTCGGCTTGCGCCTGGAGCTGCCCGGTGACCAGCGGGGTCCGGACGTAGCCGGGGTTGACGCAGTTGCTGGTCACGCCGTGTTCCGCGCCTTCGAGCGCGGTGACCTTGGAAAGGCCTTCGAGCGCGTGCTTCGCGGTGACGTACGCGGATTTGAACGGGCTCGCACGGAGACCGTGGACGCTGGACATGTTGATCACGCGACCGCGGCCGCGGTCGTACATCCACGGCAGCACGCGGCGGATCAGCAGGAACGGCGCGGTGACCATGAGCGCCTGGATCCGGGTGAACGTCTCCGGCGGGAACTCGTGGATCGGCGCGATGTGCTGGAAGCCGGCGTTGTTGACGAGGATGTCGACCTCGGCCGGGAGGGTCTCGATGGCCCGGTCGTCGGTGAGGTCGGCGACGTGCGCGATGCCGTTGACGTCGGCCGCCGCCTTCTCGACGGCGTCGTCGATGTCGACGAGGTGGACCTTGGCCCCGGCTCGCGCCAGCGCTTCGGCGCAGGCCAGGCCGATCCCGCTCGCCGCGCCCGTGACCAGCGCGGATTTACCGGCCAGATCGCTGTGATACGCACCACTCATGCCGGACGACGTTAGGTCGCCCGGCCCGCTTAAGCCATGTGGTCACTGACCACACCTGCTCAAGATCTCGTGTGGGAACCCACCAGGGTCAGCCGGCGGCGTCCGAGATGGACTTCGCCTCGCGGGCGCCCGCCTCGAAGGCTTCACACGAAAAGAGCAGCCAGGCCCGGACGCCTTCGGGAGTCCCTTCGGCGAACGACGAAGCCGCTTCAAGGTACTTCGGCACCCGCCGGAAGTACGCGACCTCCGGCACCGTCAGCGCCTTCGGATCCAGCCCGGTCGCCACCGCCGAAAGCCTCGCCGCCGCCCGCGCGACGACACCGTCCGCGGAGCCGAAAGGCTTCAACGCCAACAGTTCCCCGTGGACGACGGCGGTCAGCACCGGTCCCGGCACCGACGTCGCCCCGGTGACCAGTTGCGCCAGCATCTCCAGCCGCGGCCCGACGTCACCGGACGACCGCGGCCGCCCGAGCGCGTCGAGGTCCGTCACCAGGTCGGACGCGGCGAGAACGTGCAGGCGCGCCAACGTCTGCAGCGGCGCGCGCCGCCAGGTCGGGAGCAGGCCCTCCAGCGCTTCCGCGACGCGCAGCGCGCCCGCCAGCACAGGGTCGGTCACCTCGCCGGATTCCGGCAGTTCGGGCGCGGCGCCCTCGATCCCCGCCGACGCCCGCGCCGACCGCACGGACGCTTCGGCGGCCGTCGCCGCGCCGCCGCGCAGGTTGGCGGGCAGCCGGTGGACGGCGAACACCGCGTCCTGCGCCGATTTCGCGGCCGCCGCGACCCCTTCGAGGTCCAGCAGCGGCTTCAGCGGATCCGTCACGCGTCCAGCACCTGGCCCGCGCGCCGCACCACCGGCGCCTGCACCGACCACGGGAAGTTGATCCACCGGTCCGTGTGCTTCCAGACGTACTCGCACTTGACCTCGGAGCGCGGCTTCTCGTAGACGACCGCGCAGCGCACCTCGGCGACGTGGTCGGCGCAGAAGTCGCGGACCAGCTTCAGGGTCGCGCCCGTGTCCGCGACGTCGTCGGCGACGAGCACCTTCTTCTTCGTCAGGTCGACGACGTTCGGCACCGGCGGCAACATCACGGGCAGGTCGAGGCGCTGGTCCACCCCGGTATAGAACTCGACGTTCATCACGTGCAGGTTCTTGACGTCCAGCGCGTAGCCGAGGGCGCCGGCGACGAACAGCCCGCCGCGCGCGATCGACAGGATCAGGTCCGGCTCGAAGCCGTCGTCGGCGACGGCCTGCGCCAGCTCCCTGCTGGCCGTCCCGAACAACTCCCAGGTGAGCTCTTCCCGCTCCTCGGCCATGCTGCCTCGCCTTCGTCGATCGTTCCCGCGAGCATAGGCAACGCCTCAGTGGCCTTCTCGAATGCTTCGAAACTGGCTATCCAGCAAGGCCATTGGCGTCCGTACCGTCAAGATCGTGACCGACTGGAACATCCACGCGACCTTGACCGGCGAACGCGTCCGCCTCGAACCGCTCACCCGCCACCACGCGAAAGGCCTGTTCGAAGCCGGATCCGACCCGGCGATCTGGACCTGGCTGAGCCTTCGGCAGCCGCAGGACCTCGCCGCCGCCGAAGCCATGGTCGACGCCATCCTCGCCGACCCGGACCGCCGCGCCTGGGCGCAGGTCGACGCGGGCACCGGCGAGGTCGCGGGCACGACGTCGTTCTACGCGATGAACGCGCGCCACAAGATCATTTCCATCGGGTACACCTGGATCGGTTCCGCTTGGCAGCGGACCGGGCTCAACCGCGAGTCGAAACTCCTGTTGCTGCGCCACGCTTTCGACGATCTCGGCGCGAACCGCGTCTCGTGGGAGACGGACATCCGCAACCTGAAGTCGCAGAAGGCGATCGAACGCCTCGGCGCGCGACGGGAAGGCGTGCTGCGCGCGCATCGCGTCCGGCCCGACGGAACAATCCGTGACACCGTTGTCTACTCCCTGACCGGACCAGAATGGCCTGCGGTCCGTACCGCTTTGTCCTCAAGCGTGTGAATGCGGTCCGCAACCACGATGCAACCTTTTACTTCGCGTCGTAACGTCGATAGCGTGCCAACGGGCGTGAAGACACGCGAAACACAGGAGGCATCGCACCATGACCGAGCAGTCGCCGGCGCTGGACAATTTGCTCACGGAGAGCAGGACCTTCCCCCCGAGTGAGGCTTTCAGCGCGCAAGCGAATGCCACCGCCGACTTCTACGCCGAAGCCGACGCCGACCGGGAAGCGTTCTGGGCCAAGCAGGCCGAGCGGCTCCACTGGGACACGAAGTGGTCGCAGGTGCTGGACTGGACCAATGCACCGGTCGCGAAGTGGTTCGTGGGCGGGAAGCTGAACGTCGCGTACAACTGCGTCGACCGCCACGTCGTCGACGGCCACGGCGACCAGGTCGCCATCCACTGGGTCGGCGAGCCCGGCGACAGCCGTGACATCACCTACGCCCAGCTGAAGGACGAGGTTTCCAAGGCGGCGAACGCCTTCGAGTCCCTCGGGCTCGTCGCGGGCGACCGCGTCGCCATCCAGATGCCGATGGTGCCCGAAGCGATCTTCGCGATGCTCGCGTGTGCCCGCCTCGGCGTTCTGCACAGTGTCGTCTTCGGTGGTTTTTCCCCGACAGCGCTGCGATCCCGGGTGGACGACCAGGCGGCGCGGATCGTCATCACCACCGACGGCCAGTACCGCCGCGGCAAGGCCGCCCCGATGAAGGTCAATGTCGACGAAGCGCTCGAAGGCGCCGAATCGGTCGAGAAGGTCATCGTCGTCCGCCGCACCGGCGAAGAGGTGCCGATCGCCGAAGGCCGCGACCTCTGGTGGCACGAACTGGTCGACGGCCAGTCCGCGGAGCACGCGCCGCAGGCGTTCGACTCCGAGCACCCGCTCTTCATCCTCTACACCTCCGGCACCACCGGTAAGCCGAAGGGCATCCTGCACACCTCCGGCGGATACCTGACCCAGGCGGCGTACACGCACCACAACGTCTTCGACCACAAGGCCGGCGAAGACGTCTACTGGTGCACCGCCGACATCGGCTGGATCACCGGGCACACGTACATCGTGTACGGGCCGCTGGCGAACCGGACGACTCAGGTCGTCTACGAAGGCACGCCGAACACCCCGCACGAGGGCCGCCACTGGGAGATCGTCCAGCAGCACAAGGTCTCCATCTACTACACCGCGCCGACGTTGATCCGCACGTTCATGAAGTGGGGCAACGAGATCCCGGAGAAGTACGACCTCTCCTCGCTGCGCGTGCTCGGCAGCGTCGGTGAGCCGATCAACCCCGAGGCGTGGATCTGGTACCGCGAGAACGTCGGCGCGAACTCGGCGCCGATCGTCGACACCTGGTGGCAGACCGAGACCGGCGCGATCATGATCTCGCCGCTGCCGGGCGTCACCGCCACGAAACCGGGCTCCGCGCAGCGGGCACTGCCGGGCATCTCGGCGAAGGTCGTCGACGACCAGGGCGTCGAAGTCGGCAAGGGCGGCGGCGGTTACCTCGTGCTCGACAAGCCGTGGCCGGGCATGCTGCGCGGCATCTGGGGCGACGAAGAGCGGTTCCGCGACACCTACTGGTCGCGCTTCGCCGACCAGGGCTACTACTTCGCCGGCGACGGCGCCAAGTACGACGCCGACGGCGACATCTGGCTGCTGGGCCGGGTCGACGACGTGATGAACGTGTCCGGGCACCGCATCTCGACCACCGAGGTCGAGTCCGCGCTGGTCTCGCATCCGACGGTCGCCGAGGCCGCGGTCGTCGGCGCGACCGACCCGACCACCGGGCAGGGCATCGTCGCGTTCGTCATCCTGCGCGGCAACGCCGTCGACGGCGGCGAGGCGGCCGTGCAGGAACTGCGCAACCATGTCGCCAAGGAGATCGGCCCGATCGCGAAGCCGCGGCAGATCCTGGTCGTGCAGGAGCTGCCGAAGACGCGGTCCGGCAAGATCATGCGCCGCCTGCTGCGCGACGTCGCCGAGAACCGCCAGGTCGGCGACGTCACCACGCTGGCCGACTCGTCGGTGATGGACCTGATCTCTTCGGGCCTGAAGACCGGCAAGTCCGAGGAGTAACCCTTCGCAATGTCATGAAAGGGGCGTTCAGGACACTTTTCGTCCTGAACGCCCCTTTCATGACACCCGACACGCCTACCACACCCCGGTTCGCATCACTCGAACGCCTGTTCTAGGATGTGCCGGGTACCACCCCATACCCGGGCAAGGAGCGACACCGACGATGACCGTGGATGCCTTGACACGCACTGACGCCGTGTCCGAAGAAGCGGCTACCGAAGCGCCCGTCGACTCGACGCCGCAGGCGGAGACCACCTCGGAGACCCCCGAGGCCAAGACCGAAGCCCCCGAGGCTTCCGCGTCTTCGGAAACCCCCGCCGAAGAGAACACGGCCGAGTCCCCCAAGCCCAAGCGTGGCCGCCCGAAGGTCGCCACGACCGCGAAGAAGACCCGCACCGTCGAGCTGACCCTCACGGTCACCGGCACCGCCGACGGCGAGTGGCAGGCCGAGCTCAAGAACGGCACCAAGTGGGTCGCGAAGGGCCTGGAGATCCCGGCCGCCGCCGTGTCCCGCGCCGCGAAGGAACTGCACGCGGACCTGTCGGGCCCGATCGACGAGGTCATCAACGCCGCCCGCGAGCTGCAGGCCGCGAAGGTGGCCCAGCTCGAAGCCGAGCTGGAGAAGGCGAAGCTGGCGCTGGCCGAGCTGGACGCCTGAGAACTTTCCTCCCGACCGGGGCGGACGCTGGAGATTTCGGTGTCCGCCCCGGTTTTTTCATTCCGCGATCGGCGGCCTCGCGGGCAGCGGCGTCTTGAACTCGACCCACTGACTGTCCACAATGGCCTCGACGCTGTGCGGGACGCCGCGCGGGTGGACGAGCGCGCCGCCCGCCTCCAGTGTGACTTCCCGGCCGTCGAGCGTGCCGCGCAGCGAACCCGAGATCAGGTACACGATGCTGTCGTGATCGTGACTGTGCACGGGAGAAGCGACGCCCGCCGGATAGCGGATCTCGTACGCCAGAACGCCTTCCGCCGTCGCGATCGTCCGGAACCGGCCCTGTCCGCCGATCAGCGGCAGACCCTCCACAGTGGACATCGGCGTCCAGGTCATCGCGCGGGCTCCATGGCAGCCGCCTCCTCCTCGCGGTCCGGATCGCGGGCGAGCACGACACCGATCACGCTCACCACCGCGGTCGCGAGCAAGTAGACGCCGATCGCGACCCAGGTGTCGAAGCCGGCGAGCAGCGCCGTGAACAGCAGCGGCGCGGGCGCCCCGCCGATCACGCCGGCGAGGGTGTACGCCAGCGAGCTGCCGGTGTAGCGCAGGCGCGGCGAGAACTGCTCGGTGACGAGCGCGGCCTGCGGCCCGTAGAGCGCGGCGTGGATGACCAGCGCGAGCACGATGCCGATCGCCAGCATCACGAACGAGCCGCCGCCGATCATCGGAAAGAACACGAACGGCCAGATCCCGGCGGCGATGGTCGCCACCAGGTACAGCTTGCGCCGCGAGATCCGGTCCGAGAGCGCGCCGAACAGCGGCATCAGCACCAGCTGGAACGCCGAACCGATCATCACCGCGGCCAGACCGGCGCCGCGCGAGAGGTCGGTGTGCGTGGTGACGTACGTGAGGACGAAGACGGTGAACAGCGCGTACAGCACGTCCGGGCAGACACGGATCAGCACGGCCGCGACGAGCGCGCGGCGTTCGGTGCGGAAGACCTCGGAGATCGGCGCCGACGAACGCTCGCCCCGCTCCTGGATCTTCTTGAAGACGGGCGTCTCCTCCAGCTTGAGCCGGATCCACAGGCCGAACCCGACCAGCGCGCCCGACAGCAGGAACGCGATCCGCCAGCCCCAGCTGTTGAACTGGTCCTCGGTGAGCAGCGCGGCCAGGACGGCGAGGACACCGTTGGCGAGCAGGTTGCCCGCGGGCGGGCCGATCTGCGCGGCCGACGCCCAGAACCCGCGTTTGCCCGGATCCCCGAACTCGCTCGACAGCAGGACGGCGCCACCCCATTCGCCGCCGATGCCGACGCCCTGCGCGAACCGCAGCGCCACGAGCAGGATCGCCGCGAAGCCGCCGATGCTCTCGTACGTCGGCAGGACACCGATGAGGAACGTCGCGACGCCGGTGAGCACGAGGGTCATGACCAGGATGCGCTTGCGGCCGAGCACGTCGCCGAGGCGGCCGAAGAGGAACCCGCCGAGCGGCCGGGCGAGGTAGCCGACGGCGTAGGTGGAGAACGCCGCCATCGTGCTCGCGAGCTGGTCTTCCGAAGGGAAGAAGAGATGCCCGAAGATCGTCGCGGCCGCCACCGAGTAGGCCGCGAAGTCGTACCACTCGAGCGCGGTTCCCGAGAGGCTGGCCGCGAAGGCCTTGTGTAGCGAGCGCCGGTCACCGGCTGGTGAGGTCATGTCCACATCCGTCCGTAGGAGGTTCGCAACCCTGCCGGGAGGGGTTGAATTGCGGATATACTCCTTGTATACAAGCTGTATGCGCAACCCCCAATCTCGGAGGACAGATGCCTGAGCTGCGTTTCACCCTTCCCGACGGCCAGGAGCGGCGGACCGAGGTCCACACGCTGCTGAACGCCGGATACGCCGGTCGCAGCCAGGAGGACGTCGCCGCCCACGTGGCCGAACTGGCCGAACTCGGCGTCCCCGCGCCTTCGGTGATCCCGGCGCTCTACCCGGTCGCGCCGTACCTGGCGAGCCAGACCGAAGAGGTCCCGGTGCAGCACGGGAAGACCTCCGGCGAGGCCGAGTGGGCCATCGTCATCGCCGGGCCGACGCCCGAGGACGTCCTGCTGACCGCCGCCTGCGACCACACCGACCGCGCGCTCGAAGCGCACGGCGTCGCGTGGAGCAAGAACGCCGGCCCCGACGTCCTCGCCGCCAAGGCCTGGCGGCTCGTCGACGTCCAAGACCGGCTCGACGAGCTCACGTTGTCCGCCTGGGCGGGGGAAACCCTGATCCAGCAAGGGAAGCTCGCGGAGCTGCTGCCGCCGTCGTACTGGCTGGACGTGCTGCGCGAACGCGACCTGTACGCCCCGGGCACCGTGCTGATCTCGGGCACGATCCCGATGGTGCACGGCGTCGACCAGTTCGCCGACTCCTGGCGCGTGGAACTCGGCGACCCGGCGACCGGCGAGACGATCGAACTCGCGTACGCCGTGCGGCGGCTGCCCGAACCGATCGGCTAGAGCCCGAAAGCCTCGAAGACCTTCTGGTCCTGGAACACGACGTTGTGGGAGATCCCCGACGACGTGACCGTGAAGACCTGAAGGGTGTGCAAACGGAGCACGCCCGCCTCGTCCGGGCAGTAGGCGGCGAGCGCGGGCTGCCCGTTGGCCTCCACGGGCTCCATCCGCCAGCCGGTGCCCCGCATCGCGAAGACCCTGGCGATGAACCGGCCGTAGTCGGCGCGCCCGGAGTACCAAAGCGGCACGGGCGGCATTTCGAGGACGGCGTCCTCGGTGAGCAGCGTGACGAGAGTGTCGACGTCGGCCGCCTCGAACGCCCTGGCGTAGCGCTCGATGATCCCCCGGTCCGGTTCGCCGCGCCGCGGTTCCTTCGGAGTGGACAGCGTGGCCCGGGCCCGTTGAAGCGCGCTGTTGACCGCGGCCGTCGACATGTCGAGTTGTTCCGCGACCTCGGCCGCGCTGAACTCCAGCACGTCACGCAGGACGAGCACGGCCCGCTGGCGCGGCGGCAGCGTCTGCATCGCGGCGATCAGCGCCAGCCGGACACTGTCACGTCGCCCTCACCAGGGGATCCTCGCTCAGGTAGTGCCCCGGCAGCGGTTGGAGCCATGGCACCTCGAAGTCCGGGACGAGCGGGGTGTCCGGATCGTCGCTCGCGGTGCCGAGCCCCGACGGCAGCGGACGGCGCGCCCGCCCTTCGAGGGCCGTCAGGCAGACGTTGGTCGCGATCCGGTAGAGCCAGGTGCGCGGCGAGGCGCGGCTTTCGTCGTATTTGTCGCGAGCCTTCCAAGCCCTCAGAAGGGTTTCCTGGACGAGGTCCTCGGCGTCGTGGATCGAACCCAGCATCCGGTAGCAGTGCACGACCAGTTCGCGCCGGTAGGGAGCGGTGTCGATGTCCACCGCGGGAGATTAGCCGAAATTCTTCCCACGCCACCGATGAGTTCCGGATCCCGCCCCGGTATGTACCGCCATGAACAACGTCATCGTCATCGAATTCACCACTCTCGACGGAGTCGTCGAGGACCCCGACGGCTCGGGCGGGACCCCGCACGGCGGCTGGGCGTTCCGGCACGGGCCCGAAGCGGTCGCGGGCGACAAGTTCAAACTGGGCACCAAGCTCGAAACGGGCGCGCTCTTGCTGGGCAGGGGAACCTGGCAGCTGTTCTCGAAGCTGTGGCCCGGCCGGACCGACGAGTTCTCGACCAGGATGAACGACGCGACCAAGGTGGTCGCCTCGCGCACGCTCACCGATGTCGGCGCCTGGCGGAACTCGTCGGTCCTCTCCGGGGATCTCGCCGAGGAGACGAGGCGGCTGCGCGAGGAACGCGACGTGATCGTCCTCGGCAGCATCGACGTCGCGCGAACCCTGGCCGCGGAAGGACTTGTCGACGAATACCGGCTGCTCGTCTTCCCGACTGTGCTCGGCACCGGGCGGCGGTTGTTCGACGCCCCGTGCGACCTGCGCCTGGTCTCGACCGAACAGAACGGTGCCGCCGCACTGCTGCGCTACCGGACCGACTGAAGCGGTTCGCGGACTTAGGCAAGGCAATAGTCAATAAGGATTGCCTGCATTTACCGAAACGATTTCCTCTCGCAGATTCCCGTTCTCCATGTTTCACTGAAAAGGTGACGGAAACCGTATCCACACATCTCCACGAACCGCACGCGGATCTGAGCGGCAAACTGAACTGGCTGCGCGCCGGGGTCCTCGGCGCGAACGACGGGATCGTCTCGGTGGCGGGCATCGTGGTCGGGGTCGCGGGCGCGACCACCGACTCCACCGCGATCGCGACCGCGGGAATCGCGGGACTGGTCGCCGGCGCGCTTTCCATGGCGGGTGGCGAATACGTCTCGGTGAGCACGCAGCGCGACACCGAACGCGCGCAGTTGCGGCTGGAAAAACGCGAACTGAAGGAGATGCCCGAGGCCGAAGAACGGGAACTCGCGGAAATCTACGAGGCGAAGGGCCTTTCCGCGGAACTCGCCGCCAAGGTCGCCCGCGAACTGACCGAAAAGGACGCGCTGCAAGCGCACGCGGAGGCCGAACTCGGCATCGATCCGGACAATCTGACCAGTCCGTGGCAGGCGGCCTGGGCCTCGCTGGTGGCGTTCACCGTCGGCGCGCTGCTGCCACTGCTGTCGATCGTGTGGACGTCGACCTCGGCGCGGGTCTGGGCCTGCGCGGCGGCGGTCGTGGTCGGCCTGGCACTGACCGGGTTCATCAGCGCGAAACTCGGTGACGCCCGCGTGGGCCGGGCGATCGCGCGAAACGTCGGCGTTGGCGCGCTGACGATGCTGGTGACGTACTACGTCGGCGTGCTCTTCGGGACCACCGTCGGCTGATCACGTGAGTTCGCCGTCTGATCACGCGAGTCACGCCTTCGATCACGAGCAGGTCGCGACCCCCACCGCAGGCAGTACGCGACGAAAGGGCCCTTCACCGCTTCCTATGCGGTGAAGGGCCCTTTCAGCACCTCCGGGGGTCGCCCGTCGGCGCGGGAAGAGAGCGTCAGTGAACGCCCTTCATCAGCTTGCGGATCATCGGCGTCGCCACCAGGAGCGCCACACCGACCACGATGGCCACACCGCCGACGATGCTGAAGTACGGCGCTTCGTCTTCCACGGTGTAGTACTCGGCGAGCTTCCCGGACATCGCCGTGCCGAGCGAGATGGACAGGAAGTTCAGCGCCACCATCTGCGTCCGGAACGCCTCCGGCGCCAGTTTGGTCGACAGCGAGAGGCCGACCGGCGAAAGCATCAGCTCCGCCATGGTGAACACGAACAGGATGCCGGCCAGCGCGAGCAGCGGGCTCGCGTTCTTGCCGCTGCCGACCATCGGGAGGAACAGCAGGAACGCCACACCCATCGTGACCGTGCCGAGCACGAACTTGACCGGCGAGGACGGCTGCCGCGGACCGAGCTTCGTCCAGATCGCCGCGATCACCGGGGCGAACAGGATGATGAACACCGGGTTGATCGAGTTGACCCAGGCGACCGGCATCTCCCAGCCGAAGATCGTCCGGTTCAGCCGTTCGTCGGTGTAGGCCGCGACCACGGTGAACTGCTGCTGGTACAGCGAGAAGAACGCGGCGCTCGCGATGAACATCGGGATGAACGAGTACACCCGGCTGCGCTCTTCGGAGGTGATCTTCTTGCTGGTGATGATCACCACGAAGTAGATCACCGAGATGATCGCGACGGCCCAGACGACGACGTCGACCAGGTTCTCCGGGTTGATCACGCCGAAGGCCACGAGCAGCACGATCGCCGCGATGCCCACCGCGGTGCCGCCGAAGACCAGCGGACGCTTCGAGGCGGGCAGCGGGTTCGGGACCTCGCTCGCCTTCTCGCCGAGGTTCTTGCGGCCGATCGTGTACTGGATCAGGCCGAGCGCCATACCGAACGCGGCCAGCCCGAAGCCGACGTGGAAGCCGATCTCGCTCTGCGCGAGCCCGGTCAGCAGCGGCCCGACGAAACCACCGACGTTCACGCCCATGTAGAAGATCGTGAAACCGCCGTCGCGGCGCTCGTCGCCGGGCGCGTACAGCGTCCCGACGATGGCCGTGGCGTTGGACTTCAGCCCGCCGCTGCCGACGGCGACGCAGACGAGACCGACGCCGATACCCGCCAATCCCGGCAGCACGGCCAGGCTGACGTGACCGATCATGATCAGGATGGCGCTGTAGAACAGCGTCCGTTCGGAGCCGAGCACGCGGTCCGCGACCCAGGCGCCGATCACCGCCGACAGGTAGACCATGCCGCCGTACGCGCCGACGATGCCGAGCGCAGCGGCCTTCGGCAGCGCGAGGCCACCCTGACTGACTTCGTAGTAAAGGTAGATCGGGAGGATGCCGAGCATCCCGTAGTACGAGAACCGCTCCCACATCTCGACGCCGAAGAGGTTCGCCAGCCCTCGTGGGTGCCCGAAGAACCTCGTGTCTTGTTGGACCTCGGTAGAGGTACTCACCATGCCGTCCTTATCGAAGACATCGTTGTCGTTTTCCGCTCACATGCTAGAAGTCCAGCATGTGGAACTGACACCGACGTCCGGATGGATCTTGTGGCCGTCGTCATGATGGGGAGAAATCCGCAGCTCCAGGCGTTAAAATGACGTCAAGGTGCGCCGGGAAGCCTGGTCGGCAACAGTATTCGTTGTCGCCGAAATCCGGAGGATGCCGTGTCCGGCCCCAATCGTCCCGCGAAAGCCGTCGTCGCCGACTTCGCCCGCTATCTCCGCACCGAAACCACCGGCGGGCTGATCCTGCTCGGTGCCACCGCGATCGCCCTGCTCTGGGCGAATTCGCCCATCGACGACCTTTACCGCGCGATCCGCGATTTCCGGCTCGGCCCCGAATTCCTCCACCTGAATCTGACGATCGGCGACTGGGCGAAGGACGGCCTGCTCGCGCTGTTCTTCTTCGTCGCGGGGCTCGAACTCAAACGCGAACTCGTGGTCGGCGAGCTGTCCCGGTTCAAACAGGCGATCCTGCCGGTGGTCGCCGCGATCGGCGGCATGATCGTCCCGGCGCTGGTCGCGCTGTCCGTCGGCTGGGGAACGCCGGGCATCGAACGCGCGTGGGCCATCCCGGTCGCGACGGACATCGCGTTCGCGCTCGGCGTCCTCGCGCTGACCGCGTCGAACCTGCCGAGCAGCGCCCGCGTCTTCCTGCTCTCGCTGGCGGTGGTCGACGACCTCGGCGCGATCCTCGTCATCGCGATCCTGTTCACCGCGAAGTTCGACCTCGTCGCCGCGGGCGTCGCCGTCGCCGCTCTCGCGCTCTACGCCTACCTCCAGCACCGCCGCGTCCGCAGTGCCTGGATCTACGTGCCGCTGGCCCTGATCACCTGGGTCGCGGTGCACTCGGCGGGCATCCACGCCACCATCGCCGGCGTCGCGCTCGGCCTGCTGACCCGCGTCCGCGCCGACGAGGGCGAGGAGCACTCGCCCGCGATCCGGCTCGAACACCGGCTCCAGCCGTGGTCGGCCGCGGTCGCCGTGCCGTTGTTCGCGCTGTTCGCCGCCGGGATCAAAGTGGACGGCGAGTCGCTCGGCGCGGTGTTCACCACGGCGTTGCCGCTGGCCGTGCTGATCGGGCTGGTCGGCGGGAAGCTGATCGGGATCTTCGGCGCCAGCCTGCTCGCGGTGAAGTTCAAACTCGCGGAGAAACCCCGGGGCATGGGCTGGCGGGACATCGGCGCGCTGTCGATGCTCGGCGGTGTCGGGTTCACGGTGAGTCTGCTGATAGCCGACCTCGCGCTCGACGGGGAAGCCGTCGAACTGGCGAAGGCGGCGGTGCTGATCGCCTCGGGCATCGCGTCGCTGACGGCCGCCGCGATGCTGCTGCACCGGAGCCGCGTACACGCGCGAGAGGATCTCTAGCGCGACACTCGCCGGTCCGCCGCGCCCGGGATGAGGGCACGTGGCACGATGGCCGGTGTGAGCAGCCCCAAGCACGAACGTACCGGCCCCGACGGCGTGGGGGCCGTGCCCTACCTCCCCCTGTCGAGCGATGACGACGTGGTAGCGAGCGAGCAGTCCCTCGGGAAACTCGTCGGCGATGCCACACAGCACGTCTCGACGCTGATCCGCGCCGAGGTCGAGCTGGCCAAGTCCGAGGTCGTCGCGGAGGCGAAGAAGGGCCTCAAGGGCGCCATCTTCTTCTTGGTCGCGCTGGTCATCGGGCTGTACAGCTCGTTCTTCTTCTTTTTCTTCCTCGGCGAGCTGCTGTCGGAGTGGCTGATGCGCTGGGCGGCGTTCGCGATCGTGTTCGGGCTGATGCTCGTCTCGACGGCGGTCGCGGGCTTCCTCGGCTACCGCAAGGTGAAGAAGATCAAGGCGCCGGAGCGCACGATCAACAGCTTCAAGGACACCGCCGCCGCCTTCAAGCCGCGGCACGAAGACGCGCCCGCGGACCGCGACTGACGGTTTTCGAGTCGGTGCGGGCGACACCGGATCCGTCGATCGTCCGGATCGACGGGCCGTGGATCCATCGTGACGTCTCGGCGAACGGCATCCGCCTGCACGTCGCCGAACAGGGTGACGGGCCGCTGGTCGTGCTGCTGCACGGGTTCGCCGAGTTCTGGTGGACCTGGCATCACCAGCTGACCGCGCTCGCCGACGCCGGATTCCGCGCGGTCGCGGTGGATCTGCGCGGCTACGGCGACTCGGACAAACCCCCGCGCGGCTACGACGCCTGGACGCTCGCGGGCGACGTCGGCGGGCTGATCAAGTCACTCGGCGCGCGCAAGGCCCATCTCGTCGGACATGCCTGGGGCGGCATGCTCGCGTGGACGGTCGGCGCGCTGCACCCCCGGCTGGTCTCCTCGGTGACGGTGCTGGGCGGCGCGCACCCGCTGGCGTTGCGTCGGGCCGTCAAGCGGCCGGGACAGCTGCGGGCGTCGGGACATCTGTTCCGCTTCCAGGTGCCGATGGCGCCGGAGAAATGGCTGGTCAAGAACGACGCGCTCGCCGTCGAGGAGCTGTTCCGCGACTGGTCCGGTCCACAATGGACGGAAACTCCGGACTTCGCCGAAGCCGTGCGGGCGTTCCGGCAGGCGATGCTCGTGCCGGGCGTGCCGCACAGCGCGCTGGAGTACTACCGCTGGGCGTTCCGCGCGCAGTTCCGCGGCGAAGGCCGCCGGTTCGGCGAAGCACTGCGAGGCCGCTTCGCTCCCCGAGTGCTGCAACTGCACGGCGAGGAGGACCGGTGCGTCCTGCCCGACACCGCGGCGGCGTCGCGGCGCTGGGCTCCGGACGCCCGTCTCGAACGCTGGCCCGGCATCGGGCACTTCCCGCATCTGGAGGCCCCGGAGCGCACTTCGGCCGCCTTGCTGGAGTTTCTCCGTATCCTGGAGGCATGACCGAGCGCAAACCGACGGGCGTGTCGTTCGAGTCCTGGGTGGATCGGCAGGTCAGCGCCGCGGAGGCGAAGGGCGAGTTCGACGACCTTCCCGGCGCGGGGAAGCCGTTGCCGAAGACCGACGGCAAGGACACGGCCCTGGCCTGGGTGGTGAACAAGGTCCGTGCGGAGGGGCACGACGTTTCGGCACTGCTGCCGCCGTCGCTGGCGATCGCGAAGGAACTCGAAGACCTGCCGGCACGGCTGGCCCGGGTGCGCCGGGAGGCGCGGGTGCGGGAGATCGTCGAGGACCTGAACGAACGGATCCGCGCCGAGCACCGGCGACCGGCCGGCGGTCCGGTGCTGCGGGCCCGTCCGGTGGACGTGGAGGAGACCGTCGTTTCTTGGCGCGAAGGCCTCCCCTCGGACTCGTGATCCCCTCAGTTGGCGCAGGGACCGGTCGAAGTGTTCGCGCTCAGAGACGGAGCCGTGTCCACCACCGGCCGCACCTGTTCGGACGTCAGCGTGAAGCCGGTCTCCGGGTCCTCGACGGCCGCGCCGAAGACGACCCCGATGACCTCGCCGTCCGGGTTGATCATCGGCCCGCCCGAGTTCCCGCTGCGGACCTGCCCGCGCACGGTGAACACGTCGCGCTGCACGGTGTTCGACTCGTAGATGTCCGGCCCGCGCAGGTTGATCCGGCCGCGCACTCTGGCGGGTGACGCGGTGTACGGGCCGTCGAGCGGGTAGCCGAGCACGATCGCGTTGTCGCCCGCCCGCGCGACCTTCGGCGTGAACGGGAGCACCGGCGCCTGCAGCCGCGGCACCGCGAGCACGGCGACGTCGGCCTCGGGGTCGAAGTGGACGACCCGCGCCGGGAACTTGCCCGAGGTCGACTCGATGGCGACCTCGTCGGTGCCCGCGACGACGTGCGCGTTCGTCATCACGCGCTGCGGCGCGATGACGAATCCGCTGCCCTCCAGCGCCCGCGAGCACTTGGTCGCGTTGCCGCGGATCTTCACGACGCTGCCGTGCACCTGTTTGACGATCGCGCTCGCCTGCAGCGCGGTGTCCGGCGGGCTCGTGTCCGGGACGTTCGGCTTCTGGAACGGGTCCACAATGGACGGGAAGCCCGACTTGTCCAGCAGTTTCCGCAGTTCGCTCGGGAAGCCCTGTGCCGCTTCCGGCATGACGTCGTTGACGCCGCCGAGCACCACCGAGTTGTTGATCGACTTCGCCAGCCCCGGCACGCCCGAGACGGCCGTGAGCGGCGTCGCGATCAGCCACGCGACCACGAACACGACGGCGGCCTGGACGACCGCGCCGAGCGTCTTGTCGACGCCGGAAAGCTTGTCCGGGTTGATCTTCTGGCGCAGTTTCCGCCCGGCCCACACGCCGAGGGTCTCGCCGAGCGCGACCAGGAACACCACGGTCGCCACCGCGAACGCGACCTTCGCCGCCGGATGCTCGAAGAGTTCCACGACCAGCGGCGCGATCTTGATCCCCGCGAGCGCGCCCAGCACGACGCCGACCAGGGACGGCAGGGCGATGATCACCCCCTGGAACGCGCCCGACACGCCCGCCAGCAAAGCGAGCAGGATCACCAGTACGTCGACCCAGTTCACCGGCGCCTACTCCTTCTCCGGCACTTGCCGCCCGTCGACCCGCGCCTGATGTTCGGCCAACGCTACGTCAAGGTCCCGGACGTCGCCGTGGTCCCAGTCCCGTTCCCAGCCGCCGAGCGACAACGTCATCGCCAGCAGACCGCCCGTGAAGCCCCACACGAACATCCCGCCCACGTCGAACGCGGGCCCTTTCCAGCCGAAACCCTCGCGCATGACCTGGAACCGGTTGGCCGGGTCGGTGAGTTCGGCGACCGGCACCCTGGCCACCGCGGCCGTCTCGCCGGGGTCGACGGCGCGCACCGGGGACGGCGTCCGCCAGTAGGCGAGCACCGGCGTCACGGCGAATCCGGACACCGGCACGAACAGCTCGGGGAAGACCGCCACCGGCAGCACCCCGGAAGGCACGACGCCGGTCTCCTCCTCCGTTTCGCGCAGGGCCGTCCCGACCGGTCCGTCGTCGCCGGGCTCGGCGCCCCCGCCGGGGAACGCGACCTGACCGGCGTGCGAGCCGAGGGTGTCGGCACGGCGCTGGAGGAGGACGTCCGGCCCCTGCGGGCCTTCGCCGAAGAGCATCAGGACGGACGCGGGCCGGTAGCTCGCGTCCGGCGGCACGCTGAACCGGCTGAAGGTCTCCGCGCCGACGTCTCCGCTGATCTTGACCAGCGGCTGCAACCAGGCGGGCACTTCCTCAGGGGCCACGAGAGGGCCGGTCATGGTGTCCCTTCCACAGCTGCGCGCACCTGATCAGTGTTCAGGAAGACGCGTGGGTTCTCGATGAGCCGGACGTCGCCCGCCGCAGTGACCAGGTACGTCGCCGGAAGAGAGGCAGGGACCTTCAGTGCCGTCCGAGCCGGCCCTGACTGCCCGTCACCGTCGAACACGGACGGCAGCCGGACCCCCAGTTCGGACAGCAACGCCAGTCCGTCGGCCCCGGAGCTCGCGACCTGGACCAGCAGCACCCGCGCGGCACCGGGCAGTGCGGCGTACTCCTGGAGCAGCGGCAGTTCGGCGCGGCACGGCCCGCACCACGACGCCCAGAGGTTGACCAGCACGGGACCGCCCGAAAGCACCTTGGCGAGGTCGACCCGGGAGCCGTCGCCGAGGCATTCGACGTCGACCCCGCGCAGCTTCGCCACCTCGCCCGGTCCGGGCGGCGGGCAAGGCGCGAGCGCGGCCTTCGCCCGGGCGGCCGTGAGATCCCCGGACGTCTTGACCGGGCCCTGGCTGTCACGGGTCGTGAGCAAAGCGACGATCAGGGCCACCACCAGCACGGCGGCGGCGAGGGCGAACTTGGTGACCCTCGTCACCGGCGGGCCGCCAGGTCGAGGATGTGATCGCGTTCTTCGCCCTTGACCAGCTTCGCGGCCTCTTCGAAGCCCGTCGGGCCGGTTCCGTACGACGGGCACATCTTCGCCAGCGGACAGGCGCCACAGGCGGGTTTGCGGGCGTGGCAGACGCGACGGCCGTGGAAGATCGTCCGGTGTGACAGGAGCGTCCACTCCTTGCGCGGGATCAGCTCGCCGACGGCGTGCTCGACCTTGACCGGGTCCTCCTCCTCGGTCCAGCCCCAGCGGCGGACCAGGCGGCCGAAATGGGTGTCGACAGTGATCCCGGGGACCCCGAAGGCGTCGCCGAGCACGACGTTGGCCGTCTTGCGGCCGACACCGGGCAGCGTGACGAGGTCCTTCAGCTTGCCGGGCACCTCGCCGTCGTAGCGCTCCACCAGCGCGGCGCCGAGCCCGAGCACGGAGTTCGCCTTGGCGCGGAAGAAGCCCGTCGGCCGGAGGTACTCCTCGAGTTCGGCGCGGTCGGCGCCGGCGTAGTCCGCGGCGGTCCGGTAGCGCGCGAAGAGCGCGGGCGTGACCTGATTCACGCGGACGTCGGTGGTCTGCGCCGAAAGCACGACCGCGACCAGCAATTCGAGCGGGGTGGTGAAGTCAAGCTCACAGTGCGCGTCCGGGAACTCGTCGTCGAGGCAACGCTTCATCCGCCTGGCGCGTCTCACCAATGCGAGCCGGCTTTCACCCTTACCCCCCGCACGGGGGGCATTGGTGGGGGCAGGAGGCACCCCGATAGCCTACGGGCGCCATCGGACGAGCCAGTGGGAGCACCCGCCGGTCGTCGCCCGACACGCCAGAGCACCACCTCGGCGCTTCGATCGAGGACGCCATGAGCGAGGATCTGGAGTAATGCACAATTTTTCGGAATTCCCAGGGCAGGGCTCATGACAGTCTGGTTCGTCATCCTCGTCCCCTTGGTGATCATGTTCTTCGCGCTGTTCATGGAACGCGTGGAGACCAGGCTCAAGCACGTCGCGGTGCAGGAGAACGAAGTCGAGGAGTTCCTCGAGCAGGCGCAGCCCAACGAGGTCAGGGCCCTCTACGGGCACGGCATCGGGCGCGCGCTCGAGCTGTTCCGGCTGCGCAGGCTGGGCGGGAAGGCGGCCAGGCTTCGCGCGCGACGCGTGCGGAGTTAGGCTCCACGTTCGAGCGAGATCGTTCATCGGCCCGCGCGCGCCTGCGGCGTGCCGACGAGCGATCTCGCGCGCACGACCTAGACTGACGCGAAAAGTGATCGACGACACGATCCTCGGCCGATGAGGATCGACGTCGTATCTCGATGAGGAGGCACCCGAGGTGGACGAAACCCTGGCCCGAGCGGGCATTTTCCAGGGTGTTGAGCCGGCAGCCGCCGAGGCGCTGGCACAGACCTTGGAATCCGTGGAGTTTCCTCGCGGGCATGTCATCTTCAACGAGGGTGAACCCGGCGACAAGCTTTACATCATCCAGTCCGGCAAGGTGAAGATCGGCCGCAAGTCACCCGACGGCCGCGAGAACCTGCTGGGCATCTTCGGCCCGTCCGACATGTTCGGCGAACTGTCCATTTTCGACCCCGGCCCGCGGACGTCCAGCGCGACGACCGTGACCGAGGTCCGCGCGGTGACGATGGACCGCCCGGCGCTGCGGCAGTGGATCTCCACCCGTCCGGAAATCGCGGAGCAGTTACTGCGCGTCGTCGCCCGCAGGCTGCGCCGGACGAACAACATGGTCGCCGAGCTGATCTTCACCGACGTCCCCGGCCGGGTGGCGCGCGCGCTGCTGCAGCTCGCGCAGCGTTTCGGCAGCCAGGAAGCCGGTCTGCTGCGGGTCACGCACGACCTGACGCAGGAAGAGATCGCCCAGTACGTCGGCGCTTCGCGCGAGACCGTCAACAAGGCTCTCGCCGACTTCGCGCACCGCGGCTGGCTGCGGCTCGAAGGCAAGAGCGTCCTGATCCTGGACCCGGAACGCCTGGCCCGCCGCGCCCGCTAGATCTTTCTCGCCAGACCCGGATGTCATGAAAGGGTCGTTCAGGACGTTTTTCGTCCTGAACGACCCATTAATGACACTAGGGGGGGGGGGGGGTAGCGCGCGCCCCCCCCCCCCCCGCCCCCCGCCCCCCCCCCCC
>NZ_JBFBGL010000087.1:0-26020 GCF_040684635.1 Amycolatopsis sp. NPDC089917
AAGTCCGTTAAGCCCTCCTTGAGGGACCCAGAGTCCCTCAAGGAGGCCTTCACGGACTTCTGGGGTTTTCGTGACAGGGCGCTTTGTGCTACAAAGTGGAAGTGAGCTTTGTAGTTCAGAGTGCTCGAAGGGGGAGAGTCATGGTGGACGCGTTCAGCCTCGAAGGGCTGGTGAAGCGCTTCGGCGACATCCTGGCCGTCGACGACGTCAGCGTGCGAGTCGCACCGGGGGAGGTGGTGGCGCTGCTCGGGCCGAACGGCGCGGGCAAATCCACCACGATCGACATGCTGCTGGGCCTGACCAGGCCGGACGCGGGCCAGGTCCGGGTCGCCGGGGCAGGCGCGGCCGAGGCGATGGACCGGGGGACGGTCGGCGCGATGGCGCAGAACGGGACGCTGCTCCGGGACGCCACGGTCGCCGAGCTGGTCGGCCTGTTCGCCTCGCTGCACCGGAATCCGCTGCCGATCCGCGAGGTGCTCAAGCGCGCCGGCGTCACCGAGTACGCGAACCGCCGCTGCGGGAAGCTCTCCGGCGGCGAGCAGCAGCGGGTACGGTTCGCGCTCGCGCTGGTCGGCGATCCGGATCTGCTGGTGCTCGACGAACCGACGGCGGCGATGGACGTCGACGGGCGGCGCCGGTTCTGGGCGTCGATGCGCGAGTACACCGAGACGGGCCGGACGGTCCTCTTCGCGACGCATTACCTCGCCGAGGCCGAGGACTACGCGGATCGTGTCGTGCTCATGCGGCACGGCCGGGTCGTCGCGGACGGTCCGGTCGGCGAGGTCCGGGCCGCGGTCGCCGGCCGGGTGCTGCGCGCCGTCGTCCCGAACGCCACCGAAGCGGCTCTCGCCGCGCTTCCCGGGGTCTCGCGAGCGGTCCTGCGGGCCGGGCACGCGGAGCTGAGCTGCGCGGATTCCGATCTCGCCATCCGCGGTCTGCTGCGCGAGTTCCCGCACGCCGCGAACATCGAAATCACCGCTGTGGGGCTGGAAGAAGCCTTCATCGCGCTGACCACGGACACGCCTGAGGGAGCCTTGCGATGAACCTGAACTACCTCGCGCTGGAGATCAAGCGCATCGTCCGCAGCCCCCAGTTCGCGTTGTTCACCATCGGCATGCCCCTGGCGATGTTCCTGTTGTTCGGCGGGATCTTCGGCGCCCAAGAGATCGCCCCCGGCGTCTCGACCGCGACGGTGACCATGGTGAACATGGCCGCGTACGGCGCCATGACCGCCGCGCTGTTCACCGGGACGCGGGTCGCCACCGAACGCACCGACGGCTGGCAGCGCACGTTGCGGCTCACCCCGATGCGGGCGCCCGGCTATCTGATGGTCAAGGTGTCGGCGGGCTTGTTCGTCGCGCTGCCCGTGCTGCTGGTGATCTTCGCGGCCGGGATGATCCGCGGCATCCGGCTCGAAACCGGCCAGTGGCTGACGATCTTCGGTTCGCTGTGGCTCGGGGCGCTGCCGTTCGCGGTGCTGGGCCTGATGATCGGCCTGTTCGGCAAGGGCGACACCGTCCAGGCCGTGACCGGCGCGCTGATGCTGCCGCTGGGCATGTTCGGCGGGCTGTGGATCCCGCTGCAGATCCTGCCCGGCTGGATGAACACCGCCGGGCACCTCATGCCGACGTACTGGCTCGGCGAGATCGGCCGCGCGCCGGTGCTCGGCGGTTCGGGGACGCTGATCGCCGTCGGGGTGCTCGCGGCGTGGCTCGTGGTGCCCGCGCTCGTGGTGATGGCGAGGTTCCGGCTTGACACGGCGAGACTGTGATCGCGTGTTAGCTTTCCCAGGTGGTGGAGGATGAACGGGCCGACGACGCGCGGCCGATGACGCCCGAGGAGTCGCTCGCGCTCATCGCCAGGCAGTCGGAGAAGACCCGGCGCGAGATCGGGCCGAATCCGGCCGTGCTGCTCGCCGTCTGGGGTCTGGTGTGGCTGTTCGGTTTCGGGCTCATCTACGTCTCCGCTCCACCCACCGCCCTGATGCCGATGTGGGTCGCCGCGGTGATCACCGTCGCCGGGTTCGCCGGCGCCATGGCGTACTCGGCGATCTACGGCATCCGCGCGGGCCGCGGCGTGCGCGGGCCGTCCCGGACCGTCGGGGCGATGTACGGCTGGAGCTGGATGATCGCGTTCGGCGGGCTGACGGTGGTGAACACCGCGCTGATCCGTCTCGGCCTCGACGCCGGCCTGATCCCGCTGCTGTGGTCCGGGACCTCGCTCATGCTGACCGGCCTGATGTACCTCGCGGGCGGGATGCTGTGGCAGAGCAAGCTGCAGTACGGCCTCGGCGTGTGGATCATCGCGTGCGGCGCGGCGAGCGTGCTGGCCGGGGGACCGCACAACTTCCTCGTGCTGAGCCTCGCGGGCGGCGGCGGTTTCCTGGTGGCGTCGCTGGTCTTCCTGGTGCGGTCGCGATGAGCGAAGACGGGCTGCCGCAGCTCGATCCGGTGATCCACGCGCAGGCGCGGCTGCGGGTCACCGTGGCCCTGTCGAGCCTGGGACAGGGGGACCGCATCACCTTCCCGCGGTTGCAGCAGTTGCTGGACATGACGCCGGGCAACCTGTCGACACATTTGCGCAAACTCGAAGACGCCGGCTACGTCGAGATCACCAAGGCCTTCGAACACCGCACGCCGGTGACGCTGGTCGAGCTGACCACCCGGGGCCGGGCCGCGTTCGAGGAGTACACGAAGGCCCTGCACCGTCTTCTCGAGGTACCGGGCGATGGGCGGGCATGACCGGTGGGTCATCCACCTCGACATGGACGCGTTCTACGCCTCCTGTGAACAACTGACCCGGCCGACCCTGGCGAAGCGCCCGGTCCTGGTCGGTGGCGCGGGGCCGCGCGGCGTGGTTGCCGGGGCGAGCTATCAGGCGCGCGAACACGGGATCAAGTCGGCGATGCCGATGTCGCAGGCGCGGCGGCTGCTGCCGCCCACCGGGGTGATCCTGCCGCCGCGGTTCAAACTGTACGAACTGCTGAGCACCCGGGTGTTCGATCTCGTCGCCCAGTACGCGCCCGTGCTGGAACGCATCTCCCTCGACGAGGCCTTCGCGGAACCGCCGTCACTGGCCGGGGCCTCGTCGGCGGAAGTACGGGACTTCGGTGCCCGCCTGCGGGAACACATCCGGTCCGAGATCGGCCTGGTGGCGTCGATCGGGGCGGCATCGGGGAAGCAGGTCGCGAAGGTCGCCTCGGATCTGGCGAAACCCGACGGGCTCCTGGTGGTCGACCAGGGCACCGAACGCGACTTCCTCGCGCCCCTGCCGACCAGGGTGCTGTGGGGGATCGGCCCGGTGGCTGAAGGGAAACTGCGGGCGATCGGCGTGCGGACGCTGGGCCAGCTGACCGCGCTTTCCGACGCCGACGCGGTGTCCACTTTGGGCAGTGTGGTCGGCAAGGATCTGCGGCGGCTGGCCACCGGCGTCGACGATCGCCCGGTGTCCGATCGCGCGGAACTCAAGCAGGTCAGCGCGGAGACCACCTTCGATCGAGACCTGATCGACCTGCCGAGCCTGCGACGCGAGGTCCGCGATCTCGCCGTCCACGCGCACAAACGGCTGGTGAACGCGGGGAAGGTGGCCCGGACGGTGGTGGTGAAACTGCGGGACACCGCGTTCAGCACGGTGACCCGTTCGGAGACGATGGCCACGCCCACCGACGAATTCGACCAGCTCGCCTCGATGGCGGAAAGGCTGCTGATCGACCCGACGGAGTTCGGCGGGGTCCGGCTGGCGGGTGTCGCGTTCTCCGGGCTTTCAGTGCCGCATCAGGATCCGCTGTTCACCTTGTCCGTCCCCGTTTCCGAAGCCTCGGAGACGTCGGTTTCGAAAGAACCCGCTCCGGTCGTGTTCTCGGGCTGGCGGCCCGGGGACGACGTCGTGCACGAAGAGCACGGGAGCGGCTGGGTGCAGGGCGCCGGGCACGGGCGGGTGACCGTCCGGTTCGAGACGCGGACCAGCGGGCCCGGAGTGGCGCGAACCTTCACCCAAGAGGACCCGGCCCTGCGACGCGGCGACCCCTCCGACTGCCTTTCGTGAGGCCGCGACGCGTTCCGCTCGTGACGCGATTCGGCTATTCTCCAGGGAGGAGCGCCGGGAAGCCTGGTCGGCATGGTGTTCGTCGCCCCTGAGGGAGCTCCCGTGGCCACTCAGCCTTCAGTGCCGATGCTCATGGATCGGCGGCGTACATCCTTCCTGGTGGCCGCGGGCGGGATCATGCTCTTCCTTGCCGTCTTCCTTGGGTTTTGCTTCGGTTTCACCGAGAAAGACCCCGCCGGCTGGGCGGGAAGCACCGAAGTCGTGGTCGACGTCATCCTGGCGGTCGGGCTGCTCACCGCCGCGATCGCGTGCGCCATCGCTCTCCGGCACAGCCGCAAGATAGGCGAAGCCCCGGTCGATACCTGGCTTCCCACGGAAACAGCCGTCGCGCGGGAGCCCGGATTCGAGGTACTGCCCCAGCGTTTTCACACCATGAGCCTCCTGGCCATCCCGACTTTCTGGGCCTGTGCCGTGGCGCTCGGTCTCGTGGTGTGGTTCTCGGTGGCGTTCGGTTCACCGGCACCCGCGATTCTCCCCGGCATTCCACTGGCTCTCGGGTGTGCGGGCGGTCTCTCCACCTGGGTCGGCTGGGACAGAAGAGCCAAGTCCGTGCGAAAGACCGGCTGGTACGCCGCGAAAGTCGTCGACATCGAGGTCTTCAGCGCGGACGACGGCCGCCTTCCGGTGATCTCGGTCCGACCTACGACGCCAGGTATCACGCGGGACGCCGCTGTCTCGAGGTGCGGGTTGGCGGCGAAGACGCCGCCATGGTCGTCTTGTTCGAAAACGGCCGCTTCCGGAAAGGCCTTTACCCGGTACCGGTGAAGGCCGTCGGTCCGCGTACGTTTCCGCCGAGTCCGGTGCCTCCTCGTGGCAGGGCAGGCGTTCCGAGCTGGGTCAAGCGGGTCGGGAGCTAGCAGCCGGGCGTCAGGCGAGCCATCTGCTGTCCGGCGATCAGGAACGCCCCGACCCCGTAAGCCGCCGTGTCACCGGCGCGGGCGGGACCGGGACCGGAAGCGACCGGCTGCACGTAGCCGAGGAAACCGTCCGCCCGCAAAGCCTTGGTGGACAACGCTTCCCAGGCCTTGTCGACGGTGGGCCGGTACTTGCCCGCGTCGAGGATCCCCGCGTTGACACCCCAGGCGAGCCCGAACGTGAACAACGCCGTCCCGCTGCTTTCCGGGCCGCCGTGGTTCCACGGCCGCAGCAGATCCGTGTTCCAGAAACCGTCCCGCCGTTGCAGGAACCACAGCGTGTTCGCCATCTTCTCGAAGACTCGCAGGAGTTCGGGCCGACGCGAGTCGCCGGAAGGCAGGACCTGCAACACCTTCGCCAACGCGGCGAGCGCCCAGCCGTTGCCGCGTGACCAGTAGGCGTCGCTGCCCGCGTCGCGGCGCCAAAGCCCGAGACCGTCGTCGAACAGCCTCTTTTCCGCCGAGCGGAACAACTTCCGCATCGCGGCCAGCGTCGGCTCGCTGCCGTCCATGACCCCGATCCGCGCCAGCGACGGCATCGCCATGTTCAGCGCGTCGACGTAGTCCCAGTACGCGGCGTCGCCCCGCTCGACACTGGCGACCTCGTCGGCGACCCGCTTGCGGACGTCGGCGATCACCAGGGCGTCGGGATGGAAGGAGTACAGGTCCAGGTACGCCTCGCCGGCGGCCTGGAAATCGGGGAAGAACGGCCGCGACGGATCGCTTTGCAGGAGGTACCCGTTGTCCTGCGCCCACGGAAGCGTCTTGTGGTTCGAGACGCCCGTCGTCCGCACGAGCGCGAGGTTCCCGACGTGGAAGGTCCCGTTCTGCCACGAATTCCCCGCGAGATCCGTGCCGTGGGCGACCCAGTGGTCACCTGCCGCGATCATCGACTTCGCCACGAAGCACTGTTCCGCGGCGACGGCTCCAGGGACGGCCGTCAGGCTCGCGCCCAAGGCCGCCGCGGCGAACAAGGCGATCCGGCCTCGACCCTGCCCGGCTGACGTCCACCTGATCACGCGTGTCGTCCATTTGATCACGCGAGTTCGCCTTCTGATCACGCGAGTTCCGCCTTCAAACACGCGAGTTCGCCGATACCGCAAGCCGGCCGGCGTGACTGGATGGACGACACGCGTGTCCGGACGGACGACACGCGTGACTGGATGGACGACACGCGTGATCGAGCGGCCGCATGGCGAATTCCGGGGAAACGCATGAAGCGTCCTCCTCAAGCACTTCGCGGCGGCGGTGAGCTCCCGTGCCCGGAAACCCCGGAATCGAGAATGCTGTGTGCCCTTGAGGGTGTCAAGATGCCGATGAGCGGTACGGCACAACGGTTTCCAGCAGACGACGGGACGCCGATTCCGCTCCGTCCGCGTCCTTGCCGAGCACCATCGACACCACGAGCGAGTGCGCCCCGAGCACTTCCTCGCCGGGGACCTCTTCGAGCGCCGCGACGACGGGAACGTGCAGCTGCGCGATCAAGGGGTTGCCCGACGCCCGGAGCAGAGCCGCGTGGAAAGCGCGATCGGCCTCCTGGAAAGCGCGAAGTTCGACGGCGTCGGCCATCAGCCCGTGCGCCGCGACGAGGACCGCGAGTTCGTCCGGGCAGCGGTGCCACGCGGCCATCCGCGCCGCCTGCGGCTCGATCGCCAGCCGCAGTTCGTACAGGTCCGCCAGATGCCGCGAGCGGTCCGGCCCGGCGACCCGCCAGGCGATGACGTCCGGATCGATCGCGTCCCAGTGCTCCGACGGACGCGTCCAGGTCCCGACCCGCGGCCGCGCCGTCACCATGCCCTTCGATTCCAGCACCCGCAACGCTTCCCGCACGACCGTGCGCGACGCGGAGAACCGGCGGCCGAGGTCCTCCGGCACGATCGGCCGCTCGGTCCCGAGAGCACCGGAAACGATCAGCCTGCCCAGTTCGTCGACGATCCGGGCATGCCGGGTCATACGGGCAGACCGACCCGGCGTTCCCCGCCGCGGACCTGCTGGAGCACGACGGCGATGACGAGCAGCGACCCGGTGGCCATGTTCTGCCAGAAAGGATTGACGCCGAGCCCGGACATCCCGTTGTTGAGCACGCCCAGGATGATCACCGCCAGCACGGTGCTGACGATGGATCCCTTGCCGCCCTTGAGCATCGTGCCACCGAGCGCGGCGCCGGTGACGGCCAGCAGTTCGAGCCCCTCGGAGCCGGACGTCGGCTGCCCGGACCCGGTGCGTGCGGTGATCAGCAGCCCCGCGATCGCCGCGACCACCCCGACCAGGGCGTACACGCCGATGATGTAGCGGTTGATGTTGATCCCGGCCAGCCGCGCGGCGGTGTCGTTGCCGCCGATCGCGTAGATGTTGCGGCCGATGTCGGTGTAGCGCAACAGGAAGTGCAGCACCGCCGCGACGATCAGGAACACCCACACCAGCGTCGGCAGTCCGGCGATGGACCCCTTGGCCAGGAAGATGAACAGATCGTCGGCACCGGTGTAGCCCTGCGCCTTGCCGTCCGAGATCACCTGCGCGATGCCCTTGTACGTCGCGAGCATCGCCAGCGTCGCGACCACCGGGTTGACCCGGCCGAAGATGATGATCATGCCGTTGACCAGGCCGCACACCACGCCGACGCCGATCGCGGCCAGCGTCCCGACCGCGGAACTCCCGGTCGAGGTGAACACCATCGCCGAGACCACCGACGCGAGCCCGGCCATCGAGCCGACCGAGATGTCCAGCGCGCCGAGGATGATCACCAGGGTCTGCACCAGCGACAGCAGGCCCATGATGGTGATCGCGCTGCCGATCAGCAGCAGGTTGTTGGTACGGAAGAAGTTCTCGTTCAGCGAGCTCATCAGGATCACCAGCGCGATCAGGGTGAGCAGCAGGCTCGAATTCTGCACGCCGATCGCGCTCAGCACGCGCCGGGCGGGGGAGACGCGCTCGGTCTCCGCGCCGCCGGTGGCGGACCGTTCTTCGGATTCGGTGCGCGTGGGGGTGCTCACGAGGCGATCTCCTGGTCTTCTTCGACGGCGGGTTCGGTGGCGGGGATGGCCAGGGTCAGCACGGCTTCCTCGGTCGCGTCGTCACGGCCGAGCTCGCCGGCGACCCGGCCCGCGCGCAGGACGACGATCCGGTCGGCGAGGCTCAGCACCTCGGGCAGATCCGACGAGATCACCAGCAGCGCGATGCCTTCGGCGGCGAGACCGTCGATGATCCGGTAGATCTCGGCCTTCGCCCCGACGTCCACCCCGCGCGTCGGCTCGTCGAGGATCAGCAGCTTCGGCCGCCGCGCGAGCCAGCGGGCGAGGACGGTCTTCTGCTGGTTGCCGCCGGAGAGCTTGCGGACCTCCTGCTCCATCGACGGCGTCCGCACCCGCAGTTCGCGCACGTACTCGTCGACGAGTTCGCGCTCCTTGGCCCGCCGCACCACCCGGAACCGGCGCAGCCGGTCCAGCACGGCGATGGAGACGTTGTCCCGCACGGACCGCTGCATCAGCAACGCGTCGGTCTTGCGTTCCTCCGGCGCGAACCCGATCCCCGCCTTGACCGCGTCGCCGGGAGTGCGGGCACGCAACGGTTTCCCGTCCAGTTCGACGACGCCCGAACGCACCGGCAGGTCGCCGACGATCGCGTGCGCGAGTTCCGAACGCCCGGCGCCGACCAGCCCGGCGAGACAGACGACCTCGCCCGCGCGGACCTCCAGCGAGACGTCCGTGACGTCGTCGGTGGTGACCCGGTCGAGCCGCAGCACGACCCGGCCGGTCTCCTGCGTGACCCGGCGCTCCAAAGTGGACAGATCCCGGCCGATCATCATGCGCACCAGCCGGTTCTCGTCGGTGGCGGCCGCGTCCTCCACCCCGATCAGCCTGCCGTCGCGCAGCACCGCCACGCGGTCCGCGAGCTGGAAGATCTCCTTCATCCGATGCGAGACGTAGACGACCGCCACCCCGCTGCCGCGCAGCCGCCGGATCAGCGCGAACAGCGCGTCGACCTCGTGTTCGGACAGCGACGACGTCGGCTCGTCGAACGCGATCACCTTCGGCGGTGTCTTCGCGGTGAGCACCCGCAGGATCTCGACCAGCTGCCGTTGCGCGGGCGACAGCCTGCTCCCGAGCGTCTCCGGCCGCAGCACGCCCTCGAACCCGTACTCCCGCAACGCCTCCTGCGTCATCCGGTGCAGCGTCCGCCGGTTGACCAGCCGTCCCCGCGCGGGCAGTTCGCCGACGAAGACGTTCTCCGCCAACGAAACGTGCGGGATGATCTCCGGTTCCTGGTAGATCACCCGGATCCCGGCGGCCATCGCGGCCCGCGGGTTGTCGAAGGTCACGGGGCCGCCGTCGACCAGCAGGCGCCCGTCGTCGGGTCCGTGATCGCCGGACAGCACCCGCAGGAGGGTGGACTTCCCGGCGCCGTTCTCGCCCATCAGCGCGAGGACCTCGCCGGGCCGGAAGTCCAGGGTGACGCCGTCGAGCGCCGTCACCCCGGAGAACCGTTTGCTGATCCCTTCGGCGGTCAGCGCCGCCGCGGGTTCGGATGTGGCCATGGAAACGCCTCCACGCGGGATCAGATGCAGTTGACGCCGGCCTGCTTGTAGTTGTCCTTGGTGACGATCTGGGTCTTCGCGATCGTCTCCGGGGGCAGTTCCTTGGAGTTCTTCACCTTGTCCACGAGCAGCTGGATCGCGGTGCGGCCGACCTCGGCGCCGGAGATGAACAGCGCCGACTTGTTGCCGGTGTCCTTGCCCGCGGCCCAGTCCTTGCAGGTCAGGTAGGCGCCGAGGCCGACGCCGACGATGTCGTTCGCGGCGACGCCCGAGTTCGCCAGCGCGGTCACCGCGCCGGTCTCGTTCTCGTCGTTGCAGCCCCAGACCACCCAGTGCTTGACGCCCGGGTTCGAGCCGATCACCGCGCCGGTGCGATTCTGCGCGTCCACCGGGGTGTTGTCGGTGCCGACCTCGATCACCGGGACCTGGGCACCCGCATCTTTGTCGAAAGCGGCCTTCGCCGCCGAGACGCGGTCCGAGCACACGGTCAGGTCCTGCTTGTAGGCGCTGATGATCTTGGTGTCGGCCGCGGTCCAGCCCGCCGCCTTGAACAGCTTCGCGGCTTCCTTGCCGACCGAATCGCCCATCTGCGAGCCGTTGAAGCCCACGAACGGCGACTTCGCGCCGCTGCCGTCCTTGATCACGTCGTCGGAGGCGAGGATCGGGATGCCCGCGCTCTTGGCCTTGTCGAGCACCTGCGGGCCGATGGCCTGGTCCGGGACGACGATCGCGATGCCGTTGGCGCCCTGCGCGAGCGCGGCGTCGAGTTCGGTGATCGCCTTGTTGGCGTCCTGCCCGAGGTTGACGACCTTGAGCTCGACGCCCAGTTCCTTCGCCTTCTCCTGCGCGCCCTGCGCCTGTTCGACGAAGTACTGCTGATCGCCTTGTTTCTGCAGGTAGAAGAGGGTGACCTTGCCGCTCGCGGGGGCCTGCTGCTGCGGCGCGGCGGTCTCCTTCCCGGAGGAGCAGCCGGTCAACACGACACCGGCAATCAAACAAGAACCAACAATGCGCCAGGGCAGGGACCTGTGCGAAGCTGTGGACATCGGATGCTCCCAGGACGAAGCGGAAGAGTGTGACTCGTATTACTAAACACTCTTCCGGGTGACGTCAAGGCGCGATTGAGTCACGGAAGAGGGCTGTGATCGTATAAATCCCACGTAGAAAGCCGGGTATCTCGGCGAGTAGTCATGGGGAACTTGTCCGATGTTTGTCCGATCGTTCTTGTTGACTTTGGTTGAGTGTCGCACCCGTTCGGCGTAAGGCAGGATGAACAAGACAAGTCACCCGATCGAGGGAACCGATGTTCAGCTCCCGCGCCCGTCAGACCAGTGCCCGCCGCATCGCCGCCCTTTTCGGCACAGCCCTGCTGCTCGCCGCGTGCAGCTCCGCTCCCGAGCGACAGGAGCCTCCCGCCGCGTCCGAGGCGCCGCCGCGGTCGAGCCAGGCGCCGGACGGGGCGTTCACCGTGGTCGCCACCGGTGACGTGCTGATCCACCCCGCGCTGACCGATCAGGCCAAGGAGGACGGCAAGGGCGAGATCGACTACCGGCCACTGCTGGCCGGGATCAAACCGCTGATCTCCGGGGCCGACCTCGGCATCTGCCACCTCGAGACCCCGCTCGCTCCGAAGGGCGGGCCGTACAGCGGCTATCCGTCGTTCAGCGCACCGCCCGAGATCGTCGACGCGCTCAAGGACACCGGGTACGACAACTGCTCGACGGCGTCCAACCACACGATCGACCAGGGCGCCGAGGGTGCGACGCGGACGCTCGACAAACTCGACGAGGCGGGGATCAAGCACACCGGGTCGGCGCGTTCGGCCGAAGAGGCGAAGAAGCCGCTGATCGTCGACGTCAAGGGCGTCAAGGTCGCCCAGATCTCCTTCGCCTACGGGTTCAACGGGATCAAGGTGCCCGCCGGGAAACCCTGGCTGGTCAACCAGATCGACGCCGAGGACGTGATCGCCCAGGCGAAGGCCGCGCGGAAGGCGGGCGCCCAGGTCGTCGTCGCGAGCCTGCACTGGGGCACCGAGTACCAGCACGAGGCGACCGCCGAACAGCGCTCACTGGCGAAGAAACTCCTCGGCGACGACTCGATCGACCTGATCATCGGCCACCACGCGCACGTCGTGCAGCCCTTCGAGCGGATCAACGGCAAATGGGTCGCCTACGGCCTCGGCAACAGCGTCGCCCGGCATTCGGAACCGAAGGGCTCGACCGAACAGGGCGCGGCCGTGCGGTTCCGGTTCGTGCGTGACGGCGAACGCTGGAAGGTCGACAAGGCCGAGTACGTCCCGACACTGGTCCAGCTCGGTCCGCCGATCCGGCTGCTCGACCTGACCGCCGGGCAGAGCGGCGACGCCGGCGCGGAAGCGCTGAAGGCCACCGACGAGGTCGTCCTCAGCCGGGGAGCCGGTGACCAGGGGCTGACCCGTCCCGGGCGCTGACCCGGTCGAGTCCGACAGGGGTGGGCCGGGCCGTTTCCGGCCGGCCCACCCCTGCCTTCCCGCGCCCGGTCTTCAATATCGTCGCCGCACCACCAGTTTCGCGAGGGCCGCGAGCTCGGCGCCTGGACGGGGCACCGGGTTCGAGACGGCGAGATGGTGCAGCGCGCCGGTCAGGAGCGCGTCAGCCTGCTCCTGGCTCCATGCCCGGCCACCCGCCCGTTCCACCAGCTCCGCCGCGTGGGGCACTTCCGCGGCGTCGAGGTTTTCCTTGCGGTACAAGGCATCCAGTTCTCGCCCGGCTTCGGTCCCGGAGTGGAGCGCGGCCACCACCGGCAGGGACTTCTTCCGGTGGGACAGATCCGAGTGGACCGGTTTCCCGGTCACCTCCGGATCGCCCCAGATCCCGAGCAGATCGTCGATGTGCTGGAACGCCAGCCCGAGTGCCCTCCCGTACTCGGTCAGCCGGTCGACCTGATCCTGCCTCCCTTCCCCGGCGAGCGCGCCGAGCGTGCAGGACGCCCCGAGCAACGCGCCGGTCTTCCCCTCGGCCATGCGTACGCATTCGGCGGTGTCGACGTCACCGCGTTCCTCGAACTTCAGATCCGCGCTCTGTCCCTCCAGCAGGTCGATCACGGCGGTGCTCAGCACCCGCAGCGCGGTCTGCCCGAACGGCGCCAGCACCTCGAAGGCCCGGCACAGCAAGGCGTCCCCGGCGAGGATCGCGGCGCCCGTGCCGAAGACCGTCCACGCCGTCGGGCGATGCCGCCGGGTGGTGTCGCGGTCCATCACGTCGTCGTGCAGCAGCGAGAAGTTGTGCACCATCTCGACCGCGACCCCCACCGGGACGGCGACTTCGGCGTCGCCGCCGACCGCTTGCGCCGACAATAGCGCGAGCGCGGGCCTCAAGGCCTTTCCACCGTCCGAAGTGGAGGGCCTGCCGTGCTCGTCCCACCAGCCGAAGTGGTAGCCGGCGATGAGCCGCATCGATTCGGGCAGTCCGTCGACCGCCTCGCGCAGCGCCGGGTCGAGCAGATTCCGGCTCCAGGTCAGGACTTCGCCGGCGGGCCGGGTGCCGGTACGGGTGTCGATGGTCGTCAACGGACTCCCTTTCAGTCTCGTAGTCGACGGTTTACTCAACCGGCTGGCGACCCGGTGAACCGCTGTGCTCACAATTCGCGGATACCCATTCGAGTGGGGTGAGTGCAAAGTCAACATAGCAAGCGGTAATGCCCGGACAAACAACTCGATCGGGTCTCCGAGTAGGTTCACCTGTTTGCCGGACTGGGCCGGACGCGACGGCTACCGGCGGCCGTTCGGGCTACGGAGCCGGTCGAAATGTCGGTAAAAGGTGGTCTCGGTGACGTCTCGTGGCAAGCCCTCACCCGGTCGTGAAGCCAGGCTCTCCGAGTGGTGACGCGCCTTTCCGGCGCGTGTCGGAATTCGTTTCGCGGTATGAGAAATTGGGCCGAGCCGGTGATGGTCGACCGGAGTTGTTCCGCCGCAGGAATGAATTGATTCAACCGGTCTTTTCCGTGTGCCGAACCGTGAACTAGTTTCGTCACTCATCGCACGGAGGGAGTCGAATGGGTATTTACCTGACCGGCATCGCCTGGGTCGTCGGCGCGGCGGCACTCGCGGGATTCGTCGGCTACCTCGTCCGCAAGTTCGGCTGGGACGAAGGGCGGCCCGACAACAACGACGCCGCCGGCCAGGTGTTCACCATCGTCGGCGGGCTGCACGCCGTCCTGGTCGCGTTCATCCTGATCTCCCTGTTCGACTCCGCGAGCGCCGCGCGGGAAGGTTCGTACCACGAGGCGGACAGCCTCGTCGCCGCCGTCTGGGCCGCGGATTCGCTGGGGGACGAGGTCAAGGTCGAGGTCCGGAAGCTGAGCGCGGACTACATGTCCACCGTGGAGAAGAAGGAGTGGCCCCAGATGGCGAGCGGCGGGGAGTTCGTCCCCTCCGCAGGCTGGGCGCAGCTCGACCAGTTGCGCAAGGCGGTCGACAAGGCCCCCTCGGACGACGACTGGCTCCGCGAGCGCAAGTCGGAGGCGTCCGCCCAGCTCTGGCAGGTCTACGAAGCCCGGCAGGATCGGCTCAACGCCGTCGAGGGCGGCCGGGTCGGCGGTGTCGTCTGGTTCGCGCTCATCCTCGGCAGCCTCATCTCGGTGCTGCTGCCCAACCTCTTCGGCGGCACCCGGCTGGCGGCGCATCTGGTGATCGTGTCCACCCTGGCCGGTACGGTCACCCTCCTGCTGTTCGCGATCTATCAGCTGCAGAACCCGTTCGGCGGCGGGGTACGGATCCCGCCCGACGCGTTCACCTCCGCGCTGGCAAGGCTCACTTGAGCCGGTGGGCACTGTGGACGGGGTGACGCGGGCGGCGGCGACGGCGGCCGTCGCCGGATTGGTCGGCGTGTCGGCGCTGCTGGCCCCGATGGCCGCGCGGGCCGCCGAATCCTGCCTGGTGGTGCAGGCGGAGACCGGTTCGTACGGGAAGTCGAAGCTGCGATGGCTCGATGTCGGGACTGGGGTCACGTCGCGAGTGACCCAGCCGGGGTACCGCCTCAACGCGCTCGGTTACTCGGCGACACGCGATCTGGTCTTCGGTGTCGCCGAAGGACTCAGCCGCGGCGCGCACGCGGTGACGATCGACCGTGACGGGAACACCCGGGACCTCGGTCCGATCACCCGCGCCGGGAACCGGCCGCCGTCGTGGAGTCCCGTCGCGGGAGTGACCGCCGGCGCGATCGGCGGGAATTCCTGGTACCTGCTGAGGAACGGCACGCTGTACACAGTGGACTTGACGCCGGGGGAGCGGTACCTGCGGGTGATCCGGACGGTGTTCCTGCGGCCGATCACCCTCGCCCACGACGTCAACGATTTCGCCTACCACAACGGACTGCTTTACGGCGTTTCCACCACCTGGCGCGGAAAAGGCGCCGTGATCACCATCGATCCGGCGTCCGGGAAGGTCAGCGAGGCCGACGACGCCCGGTTTCCGCCCGCCGACATCTACGGCTCCGTCGTGCTCGCCCGTGACGGCGCCCTGTACGCCACGGCGAACCGGATCGGCGGGCGCAGCGTGCTGTACCGGCTGGACCGCGACGGACAGGTGACCGAGGTGCTTTCGGGTCCGCCGCTGGCGGGTTCGGACGCCGCGGGCTGCCTCACCGCGCCCGAGGTCCCCGAGCCGCCGAAGCCGGAACCGCCCAAGCTCACTCCGACGCCCACACCGACACCCACGCCGTCGCCGTCGCCCAGTCCCAACCCGACCCCGACGCCCACACCTACCCCGACTCCCACGCCGTCCCCGTCGCTCAGTCCGACGCCGTCGCCGAGTCCGACCCCGAGTCCTACGCCGACGTCGTCGCCGAGTCCGGCGCCCTCACCGAGTCCCTCGTCCGAGGTGGTCCCGCCGCCCGCGCCCGTGCCGAAGCCGTCTCGTGGAGCCGCCCCCAAGGAGCCGAAGGCGGCGTCGAAGGCCGACTCGCACGCCCGCACGAAGGAGAAGCGGCGGTGGGGGTTGACCGCGCTGGTCCTGATCCTCGGCGGGGGAGCGGCGGCGGGCGCCGTCCGGCGGGCCCGGTGAGTCAGTACTTGAACTGGTCGACGTTCTCGCGCGTGATGAGCAGCGGGTCGCCCAGCAGCACGGTCTTCTTGTTCTCCTCGTACTTGATCGCGGGGAGTTCGAGGTTGACCTTGTTCGACGGGGCGAGGCGCTTGCCCTCGGCGATCTGCTTGCCCGCCCAGGCGGTGAGGTAGCCGAGCGATTCGACGTTCCACAGCACCGAAAGCGACGCGGAACCGTCCAGTAGGTACGGCTTGATGACCTGCGGCGTCCCGACGCCGACGGTGAAGACGCGGCCGATCTTCTGCTGCGAACGGACCGCCTCGGCGACCCCGGGCGCGGACGTCGTGCACTCGCCGACCAGGCCGGTGAGGTCCGGGTACTTGGCCATCAGGCCCTTGGCCAGGGTGGTGGCGTTCTCCTTGTTCTCGCCGGCGTAGACCGTTTCGACGAGCTGCGCATGGGGATACTCCGTAGCGGTATACGCACGCTGAACGGCGATCCAGGCGTTGAGGTTCTCGGCGGTCTCGCCGCAGGAGACGATCGCGTACTTGCCGGACCCGCCCATCTTCTTCATCAGGGCGTCGGTGAGCGATTTGCCGATGCCGTCCGGAGTCGCCTGGTTGACGAAGAGTTCGCGATCGGTGCCGGGCGCGTCGGTGTCCGAAGTGATCACATGGACGCCCTTGGCTCGCGCGTCGGTGATCGCCGGCGCGATCGCTCTGGGGTCGTTCGGGGCGATCGCGATGACGTCGACCCGCTGGTCGACGAGGCCTCGCACGATGGAGACCTGCGCCGCGGGGTCCACCGTGGCCGGACCGGTCGAGCTCCATTCGACACCGAGCTGCTTGGCCGCGGCCTGCCCGCCGGCGTTCATCGCCTCGAAGTACGGGATGCCCGCGACCTTCGGCACGAACGCGACCCGGATCGGCTTCGCCGCCATCCCCGCGGGTTCTTCGCCGCCGCAGCCGGTCAGCCCGGACACCATGCCCAAAGCGAGCACAGTGGCCACGACGAGCGTCTTCGTCGGCCCTCGCATCTCCACCCCAAAGTCACGGAACTACCTGAAAAACAGCCGATCGGTCTGCGCGCGGTGGAGACCTCCGGCGAAACTAAGGTCTTCGGTTACCCCGGTCAACCGGATGAGCGCAAAGGGTTACGTAAGTGAGTTCATCGAACTGCGACGATTACCCAGTCGCTCATCGGGTGTGACGGTGAGTGATGCGGAGACGGGGATCACTGCGCCGTGAATACGGGTGGGGGGTATATTTCCCCGCATGAACGAGACACGGCATGGAGCAAGCTGGTCGATGGCGGCGTCGGCGACCCTGCACTGCCTCACCGGTTGTGCGATCGGTGAGGTCCTCGGCATGGTGATCGGCACGGCGCTCGGCCTGCACAACGCGGGGACGATCGTGCTGTCGGTCGCGCTCGCCTTCGTCTTCGGGTACGCGCTGACCATGCGCGGCGTGCTGAAGTCGGGCCTCGCGTTCGGCGCCGCGCTCAAGGTGGCGCTGGCCGCCGACACCGTGTCGATCGCGGTCATGGAGGTCGTCGACAACGGGGTCATGGTGGTCGTGCCGGGTGCCATGGACGCCGGGCTCGGCAGCCTGCTGTTCTGGGGAGCGCTGGTGTTCTCGCTGGCCGTCGCGTTCGTCCTGACCGTGCCGGTGAACAAGTGGATGATCGGGCGCGGCCTGGGCCACGCGAAGGTCCACGCGCACCACGGCGGCCACGAAGGTCACCACGCGCACTGAGCCGGGGTGGTCGTGAGTGGTACGTGTCGTTAAGGCGGGCTGGCATTCACCGACCTGCTCTTGAGCTGCGCGAGGGTGGCGGTTCCGCGGCTTCCGGGCGCGACGATGGAGGAATTGGGACGTTCAACGTCCCAATTCCTCCATCGTCGCCAGGATGCCCGGTCGTGGACCTTGATCAACGGAGGATCCGGGACACTCAACGTCCCCGATCTTCCGTTGATCAAGGTCGTGCCCGGACGTGACCGGTGGTAGTCGAGGTGACGGGGGAAGATTCCGGACATTGAACGGCCGGAATCTTCCCCCGCCGACCACACCGGCCCCCAGCACCGGCATCACTCGACCGCCGATCACACCAGTGGGGTAGGCAAATACGAGTCCGTCAGAACGACACTTACCACTCCCGAGGCCCGGCCGAAGGGATGCCGCCGGAGGCGCTGGCTTTCGCAACCCGCCCGCGCGGCCCGAAGCGCCACTCCCGAGCGGGCATCACGCGTCAGACGGTCGAGAGGTCGATCGCCTTCTCGATCTCCTTCGGCATCAGCACTCGAAGGATGCCCTCCAGCAGGTAGTAGTCGCCGTAGGGCAACGAGACCTCGACGCCGTCCTCGGCCGGACGGTTGCGCGTGCCCCGCGCCATGATCGCCTCGGCGCGGGTGGACTTCGTGGTCAGGCAGGTGTCGCACAACGCGGTGAGGATCCGGATCGCCGCCTCGCGGTACTGCGGCCGGTTCGCGACCTTCGCCAGGTCGAGCAGGCCGCACGCCATCACGGCGCCGGCGGAGGAGTCCTTGATGTCGTGCGGCGCCTGTGGCGCGAGGTAGTCCCACACCGGCACGTTGTCGGGCGTCAGGGCGCGGAGCGCGAAGTCGGCGAGGCGCTGCGCGGTCCGAAGGAACAGCGGGTCGCCGGAACGCCGGTACATCGTGGTGAATCCGTAGATCGCCCAGGCTTGACCGCGCGACCAGCAGGACGCCGGGCTGTAGCCCTGCACGGAGTTCGGGCCGATCTCGGCGCCGGTGTCCGGGTCGAAGTCGAATACGTGCGGGGTCGAACCGTCCGGGCGCACGAAGACCCGTTCGGTGGTCTTCGCGTGCGAGATCGCGATGTCGAGGTACTTCCGGTCACCGGTCTGCTTGCTCGCGAAGGTCAGCAGGTCCAGGTTCATCATCGTGTCGACGATGACCCGCCCGGCGTTGCCCGGCGTGCCGAGCGCGCCCCACGCCCGGATGAACTTCCCCTTTTCGTTGTAGCGCCGGCTGAGCGACGCGGCGGCGTTGAGCGCGCCGGTGCGCCATTTTTCGTCGCCGGTGAGCCGCCATCCGGTCACCCAGGACGGGTAGAACAGGAATCCGAGATCGTGATCGCTCGTTTCGTACTGGCGCGGCGCCAGCTTTTCCGCGGACGCCGCCGCGAGGGTCCGGAATCGCGGATCGCCGCTGTAGATCGAGGCGAGCCACAACGTTCCCGGCCAGAAACCGCCGATCCAGCCACCTTTCGCGGAATAGGTCCATTTCTCGAACCGGGTGATCTCCGGAAAGGTCGTCACGCCGGGCGCGACGGCTCGCAGCTTGGTCACCGCGTAGTCGGCGGCCCGGCGGAAAGTCCTTGGCACGTCGGCCGCGCTGGCGGCCGGGGTGATCGCCGTCGCCGCGACGGCGGCTCCGGCAGCGGTGGTCAGCAGGGTTCGCCGGGAAACGCTCACAATGCCCGCCATTCGTCAGTGGGAAATGCGTCACGGGAGTTTCGCATGACGATTACGCGCTTGTGAAGACCATTCATGTTTGTGAATAAGAGCGCCGATCAGCGGCACATAAAAGGGCGAAGGCCCGGCGTTATGGGGTACGCCGGGCCTTCGCGATCAGGGGGTGGTGACTAGCACTTGGGCGCCACCGGCAGATCCGAACCGGTCTGCAGGTAGGTGTCGGAGATGTAGTGTCCCGGGCCGATCCGGTCCCAGATCTTGCTGGTGCCGAACTTGCCGGTGACGGTGTCACCCTCGACGTAGCATTCGATGTTGACCTTGGCGTAGTTCGCCGCGAGGCCCTTGATCGCCGCGCTCGTGCTCGCCGAGGCGCGGACGTTCATCGGGTCGCCCGCCGTGCTGACGACGCCGGTCGGGCCGGAGCCGGTCCACAGGTACGAGACGTTGACCCAGCCGTTGTCGGACATCTTCAGGCCGTCCCAGAAGGTGCCGTCCGCGAGGTCGATACCCGCCGGGTTCGCGGGCTTGCGGCCGAACTCGTCCTTGCCGCCGTTGTAGCCGTCCTGGTACGCGGCCTGCGCCTCGGGCTTGCCCTGCGGCAGGTTCTTCCACATCTGGCGGGTGGCCGACGGGTTCCAGTAGTCGTCCTTGGTGTTCCACGGGCCGACGTCCCACACCGGCGCGTACTCGCAGCGGCTGTTGTCGGTGCGGCAGATCCGCACGGTGTAGTTGCCGGTGTTCTTCGGCGCGAGACCGCGGCCCGAGGGCAGGGCGACGAAGTGGTCGCGGGACTTGATCACGTGCCCGTTGGCGGTGGTGCCGCCGACGAGACCTTCGCGGGTGCCGAAGACCTTGTACGTCAGCGGGGCCGCGGCGGCGCCGATCGCGTTGACCTGCGGACCGAGTTCACCCTGGAGGGTGATGTCGCTGACCTTCGCGGTCACGCCGTCGGTCACCGTGCGCAGCCCGACGCGGACCTGGACCGTGGAGACCGAAGTGGACAGCTGGGCCGCGCCGCCCTCGGCGGGTGTCCACTCCGTCCAGTCGTTGGCGTTGAGCTTGCCGCGGACGGCGACCTCGACCTCGGTGCCCTGCGGCGCGTCGGCGGTCACCTGGGCGGTGACGCGATTGACCGGCTTCCCGAGCTTCTGCTCGGCCAGCAGCAGGTAGCCCTGGCTGCCGATGGAGTCGGGTTTTCTGTGCCAGGCGGCGTTGTCCAGGCTGAGCACGCCGCCGTCGCTGCGGACGTTGACGTCGTCGCCATCCACAGTGGACAGATCGGCGCGCCAGGTTCCTTCAGGCGCCGCGTTCGCGGGGCCGGCGGCGAGCGCGGTGACCGCCCCCATGGCCAGCACGGCCGCCATCACACGGCGGGCCTTCACGGTCCGGACCATTCCGGTCTCCCTTCGAGCACTCTCGGTTGCTACGAAGGGAGCTTCTCCGGGGGCTGTACACGATCGATACAAACGCAAGTCGGCACCCGATCGCGGTGGGTGAACCCGCGATCAGGTGTCGACTGGTGAAAGGGTCAGGCGCTCGCGGAGTCGCCGTAGGACGCTTCGGCGGACTCCTGCAAACGCGAGGCGAGCGCGGATTCCTGTGGCCGCGCGGAGAGTTCCCGCCACAACGCCAGCGCGCGTTCCGAATAGGTCCGCGATCGCTCCGGCTGGCTCAGCGCCTCGTGCAGTTCCCCGAGCAACTGCGACACCTCGGCCTCGGAGCGGCGGTCCCCGTTGCGCCGGTGCACGCTCAGCGAATTGACCAGCAGCAGCTGCGCGTGGGCGAGATCGCCGCTGTGCAGGTACAGCTCGCCGAGGTTCTGGTTCGCGTAGCCGACGCAATGGTCGTCGCCGAGTTCGTTGAAGATCGCGATGGCGCGGTCGACCCGTTCCCGCGCGCCCGAGAGGTTGCCCTGATGCTGCCGCAACATCGCGAGCCGCTTCAGCGCGTGCGCCTCGCGATGCCGGTCCCCGATGCGCGCGGACTGTTCCAGTGCTTCGGTGAACCAGTGTTCCGCTTCGGCGAACCGGCGCCGCGTCAGCCACACCGCGCCGATCGCGATCCGCGAGACGGCCTCGCCGTGCGGATCCCCGGCCGCCGCGAACTGGTCGAGCGCCGCGTGACAGTGCTCCAGCGCGACGGTGTCCTCGCCTTTGATCCGGAGCACGGTTCCGAGCCCGGCCAGTGCGATCGCGGCTCCCCGTGCCTCGCCGACCTTGTCGAACAGCAGCTGCGACTGCTCGAACGCGACCAGGGCTTCGGCGTAACTGTCCTGGTACAGCTGTACCTGGCCGAGATTGCGCTGGATGATCGCCTCCCCGCGGACCTCGCCGGACCGGCGGGCGGCGGCCAGTGCGACGGCGTGCGTGTGCAGCCAGTCGTCCTGGTGCCCGCGCTGGTCGAAGTACGGCGCCAGCGCGGCGGCGAGCCGCCAGGCCAGCCCGTCGAAGCCGAGGTCGGCGGCCAGCGAGACGGCGGCGACGCACGTGTGCCTTTCGGCGGCGAACCACGCGGCCGGATCCTCGACCAGCTGCCCGGTCCCCGGCGGAAGGGCGGGCTGGACGGCCGTGTCGTCCCGGTAGAGCCCGAAGAAATGGATCGGCATCCGGTCCGCGGCTTCGAGCGCGAGCGCGAGATAGCCCTCCAGCACCCGTTTCGTGGCGTCGTGCGCCTTCGCCGGGATGTCCTGCGCGCGCAGTTCGGCGGCGTAACACCGCAGGAGGTCGTGCAGGCGATAGCGGGGCTCGCCGATGCCGTCGGAACCGCTGAGCTCGACGAGATGGGCGTCCACCAGCACGTCGAGGACGTCGTCCGCCTGCGCGCGGCCGAGCAGGGCCGCGACCACCCAGGTGGGGAACTGCACCGAACCGAGCCCGCCCAGACCGCGGAACGCGCTCGCCGCCGACATCGGCAGAAGGTCGTAGCTGAGCGTGACACTGGCCCGGACGGCCAGATCGCCGACACGGAGTTCGTCGAGTCTTCGTCTTTCGTCCCGCAGCCGGTCGGCCAGCACGCGCAGCGTCCAGCCCGGCCGATGCGTCAGCTTCGCCCCGGCGACCCGGATCGCCAGCGGCAGATACCCGCAGTGACGCAGGATCGCGGTCGCGGAGTCCGGCTCCGCGGCGACCCTTTCGGTGCCGACGATGCCTTCGAGCAGCTTCGCGGCTTCGGCCTCGGTCAGGAGGTCGACGTCGACCGGGGTGGCTCCCGCCAGATCCGGCATCCGCACCCGGCTGGTGATCAGCACCGCGCAGGCGCCCGCGCCGGGCAGCAGCGGCCGGACCTGTGCCGCGCTGCCGGCGTCGTCGAGGACGACGCACATCCGCAACGTCGCCAGCCGGGACCGCAGCAGCGCCGCGCGTTCGGGAAGATCACGCGGCAGCCCCGCGTCGGGGACACCCAACGCGCGGAGCAACTCGGCCAGCACGGTCATCGGCGGCCGGGGCGAGGACGACGTCCCGGCGAGATCGACGTGCAGCTGCCCGTCCGGGAAGTCCTCCCGCACGGCGTGCGCCACCCGGATCGCGACCGAGGACTTGCCGATCCCCGGCGCCCCCGAAAGCACCGCGATCGCGGGTTTCCCCTGCTCACGGCGGTTGCGGAAGAGGTCGACGAGTTCGCCGACCACTTCGTCGCGGCCGGTGAAGTCCGGCAGGTCCAGCGGGAGCTGGCAGACCGGCGCCGCCGGCCGGGTGAGCGTGACGGCCACGGCTTCCGCCGTCGTCGAGGGAGCCAGGACCAGCGAGGCCCGCAGCTCCCGCAGCCTCGGCCCCGGTTCGGTGCCGAGTTCCTCAGCCAGCACCTTCTCCGCCGTTTCGTAGGCCTCGATCGCGTCGGCCGTGCGGCCGTCGGCCCGTAACGCGACGATCAGCTGCTGCCAGAGTTCTTCGCGCAGCGGATGCTCGGTGACCAGGCCACGCAGTTCGGCGACGGCTTCGGCGGTGCGGCCGAGTTCGATCCTCGCCCGCAGCCGCTGTTCCTGGACCGCGAGCCGCAATTCCGTCAGCCGGGCGACGGTCGCGCCCCAGCCGTGGTCGTGGGGGAGGCCTTCGAGGACTTCACCGCGCCACAGCGCTTCGGCTTGGTCGAGCAGGTCGAGAGCGGATTCGGCTTCCCCGTGGCCGAGCGCGTCCTGGGCGCGGGCGACCAGCTCGCCGAACCTGATGTGGTCGATCTCCCCCGGGGTGGCTTTGAGGATGTAGCCGGACGCCCGGCTGCCGATGCGTTCCCCCAGTTCGGGATCGTGGTCGGCCAGGCGTTTGCGGAGTGAATGGACGTAGGTGCGGATGTTCGCCGCCGCGGAACGCGGAGCCGACGAGGGCCACAGGACCTCGATCAGCAGTTCCGTGGAGACGACGACGTTGGGTTGAAGCAGGAGAGCGGCGAGCAGCAGACGGGGTTTGGGACCGCCGAGCGGCACCACCTGTCCGTCCACCGCCACTTCGAGCGGACCGAGAACGCGAAACCCGAGAATAGTCACCTAAACCGCCAATACGGCAGGAGCCCCATATCCGCCGATAATATTGCCGTCCCGCCATCGTTGGCTAGATCCATTCGCATGCATGTGCAGACAGTGGCTCCGGTTTGTACGTGATGTGTACGACGCCGGTCGACGCTGACGCCATGAAGCGTTCAAGTGTCCGGCGGCTCGCCGGTTTCTTTCTCGTGCTGGCGACGGCGGGTGCCCTGGGCCTCGCCGGCGCCACTCCCGCGCTGGCCGCGGCCACCGGGACCGTGAAGACGGCGGGTGACCCGCTGAACGTGCGCCGTGCCCCGAGCACGTCTTCGACCGCGGTGCGCACGGTGGCCAACGGCGCCTCGGTGACCATCGACTGCCAGACGGCGGGGACCGAGGTCACCGGCCCCTTGGGCAAGACGACGTTGTGGGATTACGTCCCCGCGCTGGGCGGCTACATCTCGGACGGTTACGTCTACACGGGCTCGGATCAGCGGATCGCCCCCGACTGCGGGGTCGGTTCCGGCAGCGCCGAATGCTCCACCGGCGTCTGCGCCGGCGAGGGCCAGTTCCGTTCATCGGATGCTCATTTCCTGGTCTACGACAAGGACGCCGACGGCAAGTCCGCCGTGGTCGCCTACTGGCTGAAGGGTGGCGCCGGCCCGTTCTACGTCTGGGCTTCCGGCGGCAACGGCACCCATGTCGACAAGGCCGTCCCGGTCGCGAAGGGATCGTGGGTCTATTACAAGGTCTGCGTCGCCAACGCCGCCGCGAATCCCACGCTGGAAGCGTGCAGTGGCGGCATCACCGATTACGCCGCGTGAAATCCCTCCCCGTTCTTTCCCCACTTCGAAAGGTTGAATTTTCATGGGCCAGGTGAATCGGCGAGCGGTCCTTCTCGGCGGAGCCGCGGCGGTTTCGGCGGCGGCGTTGTCCTCGACGGTGCCTTCGTGGGCGAACGCGAGAACGATGGCGGCGGCGCCCGCCATCCGCGACCCGTTCCAGCTCGGGGTCGCCTCGGGTGACCCGCTGCCGGACAGTGTCGTGCTGTGGACGCGGCTCGCGCCCGCCCCGCTGAACCCCGACGGTTTCGGCGGGATGCCGGACGCTTCGTACACAGTGGACTGGGAGATCGCGAACGACCAGGCTTTCTCCTCGGTCGTGCAGAAGGGCACCGCGACCGCGGCCCGCGCTTCCGGGCACAGTGTGCACATCGAACCGGCCGGACTCGAACCGGGACGTGAATACTTTTACCGTTTCAAGACCGGCGGCTACATTTCGCCGGTCGGCCGGACCCGGACCGCTCCCGCCGCCGGAGCCACGGTCAATCAGCTGAAATACTGCTTCTCCTCCTGTCAACACTGGGAGGAGGGCTGGTACCACTCGTACAAGGGCATGGTCGCCGACAACCCGGAACTGGTGCTGTTCCTGGGCGACTACATGTACGAGAAGAAGTCCGGCCGCGCCGCCGCCGAACGGAATCCGCGCAAACTGGCCTTCACCGACGAGGTGAAGACGCTGGCGCAGTACCGCGCCCGGCACGCCCAGCACAAGACCGACGCCGACCTGCAGAACGCGCACGCGATGGCGCCGTGGATCGTGGTCTTCGACGACCACGAGGTGATGAACAACTGGAACGGCACCACCAGCCCGGCCACCGCGGACCGCAAGACCGCCGGGTTCCAGGCGTTCTACGAGAACATGCCGATCCGGTCCACGGCCAAGCCGAGCGGGGCGTCGATCCGCCTGTACCGGCAGTTCGGCTGGGGCAACCTCGCCCGGTTCCACATGCTCGACACCCGCCAGTACCGCAACGCGCAGGTGCCCGACCCCTCCGGTTCGGCGGGCCCGTCGTGCACCGACATGCGGTCGACGTCGCGCAGCATCCTGGGCACCGCGCAGGAAGCGTGGCTGCTGAAGGCGCTGGAAACGCAGCCTGCCAAGTGGGACTTCCTCGGCCAGCAGGTCTTCTTCGCCACCCGTGACGGCGACGGCAACAAGGCGACCTGTGAGAGTCCCGATTCCTGGCAGGGTTACGAGGCCTCGCGCGACCGGATCGCGAAGGGCATCGTGGATCGGAAAGTGCCCAACCCGATCGTGCTGACCGGCGACGTCCACCGGCACTGGGCGGCCGATCTGCGCCGCGACTACTTCAACCACAGCGACCCGGTGTTCGGTTCGGAACTGGTGACGACGTCGGTCACCAGCAACAGCGACACCGCGACCGACCCGTCGTCGACGTGGCTGTCGAACAACCCGCACATCAAGTACTGCCGGGGAAAGCGCGGTTACGTGCGGGTGACGGCGTCGCAAACGCAGATGCGGGCGGACTTCATGACGGTCTCGGACACCACCGAGTACGACTTCTCGAAGGTGACCCTGGCCGCGGACCGCAGCTACGTCGTGGAAGCCGGGAAGCCGGGGCTGCAGAAGGTCTAGCGGGCTGGCCGGGCTGAAAGCCGCCGAAGACGTTGATGTCCAGCAGCGAGTTGGTGCCGAGCCGGTTCGAACCGTGCACGGACACGCACGCGACC
>NZ_JBFBGL010000088.1:0-25700 GCF_040684635.1 Amycolatopsis sp. NPDC089917
GAGTCCACAGTGGACGCCGTGCGGGCCCTCGCCCCCGGATGTCATGCGGGGTCCCCATAGGACATCTTTCGTCCTATGGGGACCCCTCATGACACTCGTCAGCGGCGCGCCACCGGCGGATCCACGTTGGGACACTTGCGTTCCGGATCCCAGGGCAGGCCGACCTGGTTGATCCCGACACACGCCTGGTTGCCCGGACCGGACGCCATCCCGGTCAGCAGCGAGTCGAGGTCTTCCGTCACCCCGCAACCGGAGAACGCGGGCAGGGTGAAGTCCTTGTAGGCGGGGTCCTCCCACTGCGGATCGGTGCGCACGACGCCGCCGGTGAACATCCCGTACTTCTCGCCGCGGAGATTGATCTTGATCGGCTCGGCGGTGAGGCAGTGGTCGCCGACGTCGAGGGCGACCCCGTTGATGGTGACCTCGCTCAGTTTCCCGTAGACCTTGAGCGGGGTGAGGACCGTCGAACTCCCTGACGGCTCCGGGATCGCGACACCGTCGACGTCGATGATGTGGTTGCCGGTGGCGTGGTCTTCGGGCAGCAGTTCCATGGTGGCGCTGATCGGGACGAAGCCGAAACCGAGGAACGTCATCCGGCTCGGCGGCATGATGAGCGAGCCGGTGACCTTGCCAGGCCCCTCGGTGTTCTCCAGGTCCACTTCCCAGACCGCGTTGACCATGATCGCGGGCTTGAGCCTGGCGAACGCGCCGAGTTTCGTGATCGAGGACGTGCCCTGCAGTTCGAACGGCTGCAACGCGATGGGGAACAGGGCGCTGGCATGGACGTCGTCCGCGGCGCGCGTGTCGGCCCCGGGCTTCTTCCGCTCACCCGGTTCACCCGGCTGCGGCTTCGGTTTCCCGATGGGCAGCAGCGCGACGCTGCCGAGCAGCGTGTTCTGGTCCGGCGCCTGGGTGCAGGTGATCGGCTTGAGAGGTGTTTCGGCGGCGGTCAGCGCGAGCGACGGGGCACCGGTGGTCAGCCGCAGTTCGCTCGGCACGTTCAGCAGGACGTCGGGCGCCTTGCCCGTCGCCACCAGTTTCAGTTCGCCGGTGGCGGGAACCTTCGTCGCCGGGATCGTCAGGGACACCGGCAACGGGGTCTTCTTGTCCCCGTTCGCGGCCGTGAGCTCGACGGCCGCGACACCCGAAACCTCCGTGACGGTCCCGAGTGCTCCTTCGCCGATGGTGAAGGTCAGGGAGAAGTCTTTGATCTGCACCGGTTTCCCGGTCGCGACGACCTTCGGCAGCGTGGCCTGGACGTCCATGGTGACCGGTCGTTCCCCGGCGGGATCCGGGAACACGCAGGTGTTCGCGAGGCTTTGACGCGCGGAGGCGGAACCTTCCAGCGGCGGCGCGGGCGGTGTCGTCGGGTCGGTCGCCGCCGACGAGGACAGCGCGCCGTTGACCCCCGCGAGCAGGATGACGCCCGCCAGAACGGGAAACCTCCCGAGTGCCCGGCGAACCTGCTGTGTCATGGGGGTTCCTCTCGTACTGTGTCGGCGTGAAGCCCGTGCGGGGCGGGCGTCCCCGCCCCGCACGGAGGGTTCATCAGGTGATCGGGATCGCCGGGCTGAACGCGCGGTTCTGCGCCGGGTTGGTGTTCTTCACGGTGCAGTTGAAGTTCCACGCGGTCCAGGTGCCGTCCTTCTTGTGGAAGTCCAGCGGGGCGTTGATGGTGGTGCCGAGCGACGCGGTCGCCGAGCCGGGGGCGCCGGCGGTGAACGTCGGGACACCGGTGCCCGCGGCCTGGACGATGTTGAACGACCGGGGGCCGGGCACGTAGGGGTTGATCTGCGTCGGGACGTCGAGGTTGGTCACCGTCGCCGACGCCGGGGTGGCGTTGGTGATGGTGATCGGCATGTTGGCCTTGCCGCGGACGCCGTCGTAGTTGGCGGCGTTGAGCAGCGCGTTGATGGTGGCGTTGATCGTCGCGGTCCCCGAGATGTTCGACGGGGTGGCGGTGGCGCCCGAGGCGATCGACGTCGGGCCGTCGAACTGGGCCTTCACGTCCAGCTGCTGCTGGCCGATGCCGGGGAAGTTGCACATGTACGCGACCGAGCCGGTGGCGTAGGTGGTCGCGGCGAGGGCCGTGCCGGCGGTGAGCACGGCGACCGCGCCCATCACGATGCCGGTGGTGGCGACGCCGGCCGACAACTTGCCAAGTCTGCGGGACATACCTGTCATCTCCTTTGATCCAGTTTACGTCTCGGGTGGCTTTCCCCATGCGCCTTTCGGCGGATTTTTCTGATCAAATATGCTCGACTGAGCGGCTTTCTCGGTGGTGGGGTAAACCGAGGTTACCCGCGAGTTATGTACGTAACAAGGATTCATGTCGACATGTTTCCGGGTGGGTGAGGGACCCGTTCTTTCTTGTCAGTGCCCGCTGAATGCGATTATGAAGTTTGTCCGGCGGTGACAAAGACGAAGCCGATCGGCGGAACCGGGTTAACATTCCGCGCATGGCTTCAGTCAATCGACGATCCGCGACACGGCGCGTGACGAGTACAACGATAGCCGTAATGATCGCCACGGTTTCCCTTTCCGGTACCGCCCACGCCGCGCCCACCGGCGAAGCGAGGCCTTGGGGAAGCAACGACTACGCGCAAGGGCAGGGCAACGTGCCCGCCGCCGCGCTCGGCGCGAGCGCCGTTTCGGCGGGCGCGATCACCCATGTGGCCCTCAAGGACGGTGGCGTGATCGCCTGGGGCAACAACAGCTACGGGCAGGCCACCGTGCCGGCCGCGGCGACGTCGGGGGTCACGGCGATCGCGGCGGGATGGGCGCACGAACTGGCGCTGAAGAACGGCGGTGTGATCGCCTGGGGCAACGGTTTCTACGGTCAGAACGTCGTACCGGCGGCCGCCACCTCGGGCGTCACCGCCATCTCCACGAGTGCCTACTTCAACCTCGCGCTCAAAACGAACGGCAGCGTGCTGAGCTGGGGTTCGAGGACGGCCGTGCCCACGACGGTCTCGTCCGGGGTCACCGCGATCTCGGCGGGCGGCGACCACGGGCTCGCGATCAAGAACGGCGGGGTCGTCGCCTGGGGCAGCAATGGGAAAGGCCAGATCACCGTGCCCGCGGCGGCCACCTCCGGGGTGTCGGCGATCTCCGCCGGGTTCCGGCACAGCATCGCGCTGAAGAACGGCGGCGTCATCGCGTGGGGTGACAATTCCTCTGGCCAGGCCACGGTTCCGCCGGAAGCGCAGTCCGACGTCGTCGCCATCGACGCGGGGTTCAACCACAATGTCGCGCTGAAGTCCGACGGGAGCGTCTTCGCCTGGGGCAGCAACGTGAAGCAGGAAAGCCGGGACACCTCGACGGAACCGCCGACGGACTTCTGGAAGTTCTCCGGCGTGTGCGTCCCGGTCTACGCCGTTTCCGCTGGTGACAGCACCGGGGTGGCGCTGGTCGACCCGAACGCGCCGTACTTCTGCTGACGTTCCGTGAAGGCCTCCTTAAGGGACCCAGAGTCCCTTAAGGAGGCCTTCACGGACTTGAGCGTCAGAGCGGCGTCAGGACAGGTTCGACTTCAGGCTCAGGTTGATCGTGTTGTCCGGCCCCGAGATCAGCGACCCCAGCGCGAGGTCGTTGATGAAGCAGTCCTTGAAGGCCGGGATGGTGAACGTCCCCGAAGACGGGATCGTCTCGGCGAACAGGTCGACGTTCTTCGACACCAGGGTCAGGTCGAGCGGCTTGACCGTCTTGCAGGCGTTCGGCACCGTCGGCAGCGGGATGACCGGGTAGAACAGGCCGACGACGATGTTGTCGATCAGCATGTTCGCCTGCGAACGGGTGGTCAGGTCGCCGTTGGCCAGCGTGCCGGTGACCGGCCCGGTCGGCTCGATCCGGACACGGGCCTTGATCTTGAAGACGCCCGAGACCAGCGAGATGTTCGCCGTCGCGGGCGGCAGGGACAGGTCGCCGCGGATGCCGACGTTGTCCCCGTCGATGACGAGGGCGCCGTTGAGCTGGCCGGGGCCCAGGTCGAGGGTGCCGCCGGTCTTCTTGACCGTGGTCTTCCCGGTGACGGTGTAGGACACCGGGATCTCGACCGGGTCGTCCGCGAGCGCGGGGGTCGCGGCGAGGCTGCCCGCCACGGCGATCGCGGACGTGAGCGCGACGACCGTGCCGAGACGGCGACGGGCGGTTTTCGGGCGCGTTCGACCGAACATGGGTTTCTCCTCGTTTTCTCTCCTGATTTACAAAGCGGACGAAATGGGGAAATGCCGGTTTGTCACCGGGGGACGAGATCGGTGATGACCCAATTGTCGCCTTCGCGTTCCGCGGTGATCGAAAGCTGGGCGGCTGCCGTCGACGACGAATTGTTGTCGGCTCGCGTCGCCGCTTGATCGAGAAATACGAGCAGTCGCGCTTTACCGTCGCCGAGTTCCTGGACGGCGGATGACGAGACGCGGGTCGTGAGGACGAGTTTCTGTGCCGGTGCCTTTTCCCTGACTTGGGCGAACAGCTGGTTGTACGACTCCAGCGCCTTGCCTCTCAGCGCCGAGGCCGCCGCCTTTTCGGTGACGTCGGTCCGGTCGTAGGAATAGGAGAAGATCTTGTCGAGCGCCACCGTCACCGCCGAGTTCACCTCGGCCGTCGCCCCGACGTCGGTGAGCGCGGTGTTCGCCGCGGACGGCGCGGCCGAGATCGACCTCGCCTCCAGCGTGAACCACCCGCCCGCCGCCACCAGCACGGCCGCCGCGGCCAGCAGGATCAGAAACAGCTTCGGCCGGCGGGACGGCTGTTCGGGGGTCTCTTCGGCGACGGGTTCGGCCGGGGTCTCGGTCTCGGCTTCGGTCTCGGTGACATCGTCGGTGTCGGCGGTGGCGGTCATCGCGCACCCACCGGGAGCTGGTCGAGCGCGCTGAGCTTCCAGCCTTCGCCGGTCCTGGTCAGCCCGGCGGCGAATCGGTTGCGCTTCGTCGTCGGCGCCGCGCCTTCCTTCGCCATCGTGATCTCCACCGAAGCCAGCATCTTGGCCGTTCCCGCGTGGTCGTCGAGTTCGCTGATCGCCGCGTCGAGCACCTTGCCCGTCGAGACCGTCGCGTCCTTGGTGAGCGTCTGCTTGGTCGCGTCGTCGGTCTTGCCCAGCTGATCGCGCAGGGGACCGGTCGACGCGGCGAGCCAGTCGGCGATGCCCTGGTCGACGCGGTGGTGGTCGAGGCTGGTCAGCCGGGCGACCAGTTCACGCCCGCTCTTGAGCGCTTCGTCGCGCGAGTTCCCGTAGGCCACGGCCTCGGAGCTCGTCGCGGTGAACCAGGTGTACCCGGCCCATCCGGCGAACGCGCAGGCCGCGACGAGCACGGCGATCGCGATCTTCAGTTGCGCAGCCACAACATCTCCTCGAGGCTGGTGGACGTCGGCTGTCCGTCGGCGCCGAAACCGCCGGGGATCGCGGCGGGCGGGACGCCGCCCTTCGGCGCGTTCTGCGAGCCGCGGACCGAACTCGGGTCGCCCCTTTCGAGCGTGCAAGCGGCACCGGTGTTGAACGGCAGTGACGAAACGTCCCTGCTGTCGCGGATCTTCGTGCCCTCGTAGCCCTTGGTGCACGGCACCGGGTCGAAGAAGTTCAGGACCAGCCCGATCTTCCCGGACTCGTCGTCGACGGCCGCGTCGACGGCGGAGACCGCCTTCGGGGTGTTGATCAGCAGCTGCCGAAGGCCGTCGGTGCGCGCGGAGAACACGTGCGACGTGGTGAGCAGGTTCGCCAGCAGGATCGGCAGGCCCGGCTCGTTGTCCCGCAGCAGCCTGGAGACCTGGGTCGCCGCGTCGGGCGCGGTCGCGATCAGCCTGCGCAGGTCACCGTCCGAACTGGACAGCTGCTGGGCGAACTGCCTGGCGTTGTCGCTGAACTGCCGCCACGCCTGCGACGAGTCGACCTGCGTCCTGAGCACGGTCGAGCCGTCGGTGAGCAGTTTCTCCGTCTGCGGCAGGTGGTTCGCGGCCTGCTTGGTGAAGTCGGTGGTGGAGTCCAGCAGCACCTGGAGGTTCGCGCCGGAACCGCGCAGGGCGTTGTCGAGTTCGTCGACCACGACCCGCAGGTCCTCGGTCGGCACGGACGCGGTCAGCGAGTCCAGGTCGGTCAGCAGATGCTGCACCGGCAGCGGGACGCTCGTCGCCTCGCGCGGGATCACCGAACCTTCGGCGAGGAACGGCCCGTCGCCGGTCCTCGGCTGCAGGTCGACGAACTGCTCGCCGACGGCGGACCGGTTCGCCACGACCGCCCGCGAGTTCGCGGGGATCGGCGGCGCGTCGTCGGCGATCAGCAGATCCGCTTCCATACCCCCGGCGGTGAGCCGGAGTTCGCCGACCCGGCCGACGGCGACGCCGCGGTAGGTCACCTCGCCGTTGGTGAACAGGCCGCCGCCGTCGGTCAGCGCGAGCTTCACGGTGTACCCGCTCGCGCCGAAGAGGCGGCCGAGCCCCGCGTAGTTGGCCCCCACGAACGCCGTCGTCGCCAGCGCGATGATGACGAACGCGATCACCTGGATCCGGACACGGGTGGTGAGCATCAGCTACCTCCGGAGGACGGCAGCGGGAGCGTCGGGAGCCCCGGCGGGACCCCTTCGCCCGGGGGAGGGAGTTCGACGCCCGGCCCGGGGATCATCGAGGCGTAGACGTTCAGGTAATCGCCCTTGATCCCGTCGCGGACGGCGTCGGTGAACGGGAACGTCGGCAGGATCTCCAGCGACTTGGGCAGGCTCTCGCCGGCGTCGGCGAGCCGCTTGAGGATCGGCGCGAGCGCGGTGAGGTCCGCGACGAGGTCGGCGCGGGTCTTCTTGATCACGTCGACGCCGACCCCGGAAAGCCGGTCCAGCGACTGCAGCATCGAGACGAGCTGGGTGCGCTGTTCGGAAAGGCTCTTCAGCCCGGGGGTGAGGTCGGTGAGCGCGCCTTCGACCTGCGTCTTCCGGTTCGCCAGCGTCGTCGAGAGCCGGTTGAGCCCGTCGAGCGCCGAGGTGATGTCGGAGCGGTGCGTGTCCAGGTTGGACACCAGTTGCTCGACGGTGGACAGGAAGGAGCGGATCTCCTCCTCGTTGCCGTCCATCACCTTCGACAGCTCGCGGTTGATGGTCTGCAGCTGGCCGATCCCGCCGCCGTTGAGCAGCAGGGACAGCGCGCCGAAGATCTCCTCGAACTCCGGGTTGCGGTTCGTGCTCGCGACGGGGATCACCGCGCCGTCGCCCAGCCTGCCCTCGGCTTTCGTCGCGCTCGGCGCGAGTTCGATGAACTTCTCGCCGAGCAGGCTGGACTGCCGCAGCCGCGCGATGGCGTTGGCGGGCAGGTGGACGTCGCCGTTGACCGCCAGGACGGTCTCGGCCGTCCAGCCGTCTTCGCCGAGCTTGATCGTCTCGACCCGGCCGACCGGGACGTCGCCGACCTTCACCGCGGCCTGGGGGACCAAGTCGAGCACGTCGGCGAACTGCACGGTCACCCGGTACGGATGGTCCCCGATGTCCGCGCCGCCGGGCAGCGGCAGGTCGTAGACGCCCTTGAAATCCGAGGAACAGGCGGTGAGCGCGAGACAGCACGCGGCGAGCACCGCGATCGTCCGTTTCGTGGTCATCGGCGCCCCCCGGTGTAGGTGTCGCCGGCGACCGGCAGCGGAAGCGGGGCGTAGTCGAGCAGGTAGCCGCGGCCGTTCAGCTTCCCGGTCTTCGGGTCGACGGCCTGGAGCGCGTTCGTCACCGCCAGCGGGATCGTGTCCAGCGTCTCGGCCAGCGCCGCGCGTTTGTCGACCAGCGTCCCGGTGGTCACCGCGAGCTTGTCCACATTGGACTTGATCAGCGCGCGGTTGTCCCGGATGAACTGCTGGATCTGCGCGAGCGCGCCGCCGAGGCCGTTGAGCGCCTTGGCGAGCTCGTCCTTGTTCCGCGCCAGCGTCCCGGTCACCGAGGCGAGCTGCCTGTTGATCTCGCTGACGTTCCGGTCGTTGGTGGCCAGCATCGAGGTGAACCGCTGGAGTTCGTCGACGGTGGCGAACAGGTTCTGCGAGTTCCCGGACAGCGTCCTGGCGAGGTCGGCGAAGTTGCGCACCGACTCGTTGAACGGCTTCCCGTTGCCCTGCAGGTTCTTCGCGCCGGTGCGGAGCAGTTCCGAAAGCGCGCCGTCGGCGTTCGCGCCCTTGGGCCCGAGGGCCTTGGCGAGGGTGTCGAGGCTGGAGTAGAGCTGGTCGAGCTCCACCGGTGTGCCGGTGCGCTCCACCGGGATCACCGCGCCGTCGTCCAGGCGGTTCCCGGCGCGGGTGAGCTTCGTGAACTGGACGTACCGGTCCGCGACCACGCTCGGCGCCACGACCAGGACGTTGGTGTCGGCGGCGATCGGCGTCGAGCCTTCGACGGTCAGCACGACCTTGACCCGTTCCCCTTCCGGGGCCACCGATTCGACCTGGCCGACCCGGACGCCGAGCACACGGACGTCCGATCCGCTGTAGACACCGACCGCGCGCGAGAAGTACACGGTCACGCGGTCGAGCCCGCTGCCGGAGAAGATCCACCAGAGACCGCCGACGACGGCCAGCGCGAGCACGAGTGCCAGGGTGACGAACCTGCTGATCACCGGCCACCTCCCGGGATCGGCGGGGTGCAGGGATCCCGGTTCTCGGGGATGAGCCCGCACAGGTAGCTGTCCACCCAGCGTCCGTTGCCGAGGGAGTTGTTGACCACGCGGAAGTACGGCGCGGCGAGGTCGAGGCTCTTGGCGAGATTGTCGTTCTGCCGCTGCAGGATGTCGGTCACCTCTCCGAGCTGGCTGAGCGCGCCGCCGAGCTGGTCCTTGTTGTCCTGCACCAGCCCCGAAAGCTGGGTGGCGAGGTCCTGCGAGCCGGTCAGCAGGTCGTGGATCGCCTGCCGCCGGTTGTCCAGTTCGGTCAGCAGCAGGTTGCCGTCCGAGAGGAGTTTGGCGAAGTCCTCGTTCGAGTTCGCGAGCGTCGTGGTGAGGCCGTGCGCGTTCGACAACAGGCTGGCGAGCTCGTTGTCCCTGGAAGACACGGTCTTCGACAGCGACGTCAGCCCGTCGAGCGCCTTCCGGATGTGCTCGGGCGAGTTCTTGAACGTGTCGGACAGCGTGGTGAAGCTCTCCGCGAGCTGATCGGTGTCGATCGCGCCCGCGGTGTCGGCCAGCCCGTTGAACGCCTCGGTGACGTCGTACGGGGTGACGGTCCGGGTGCGCGGGATGACCTGCTTCGGGTTCTGCACCGTCTCGCCGGTCGGCCGCAGCGCCAGGAACTTCCGGCCCAGCAACGTCTTGATCTTGATCTCGGCGGCGGTCTTGTCGCCGACCCAGGCGTCCTTGACCCGGAAGCTCACCACCACGTGGTCCTCGGCGAGCTGGACGTCGCTCACCTGGCCGACCTTGATCCCGGCGATCCGCACCTCGTCGTCGGCCTGCAACCCGGCCGCCTCGGAGAACTCGGCCTGGTACGTGGTTCCGGAACCGATGATCGGGAGCTCTTCGTAGTTGAGCGTCGCGGTCAGCAGCGCGGCCGCGAGGGCGCTGCCGACGACACCGATGACGATCGGGTTCCGTTCCTTGAAGGGTTTCACGACGCGCACCTCTCCGCCGTCGCCGGGACCCCGCGGGGCGGGTCGCTCCGGAGCACGGCCGAGCACAGGTAGAAGTTCATCCACGATCCGTACGAGCTGATCCGGCCCAGGTCGTTCAGTTTCCCGGGAAGCACGGTGAGGAACTGTTCGACCTGGGGCTTGGCCTCGGCGGTCGTCAGCGCTCCGGAGAGCAGGCCGAGACCCTCGATGCTGTCCTTGAGCGGTTTCCTGCCCTGTTCGAGCAGACCGGCCGTGGCGGTGGTGAGGTCCGCGAGCCCGGAGACGGCCTCGCCGATCTCGGCGCGGTCACCGGCGAGGCCGGACACCAGCTCCCTCAGTGTGGAGACCAAAGTGGACAGTGCGTCGCCCTTGCCGTTGATGGTCTTCAGCACCGTGTCCAGGTTCGTGATCACGTCGCCGATCACCTTGTCGCGGCCGGCGAGCGTGGTGGTCAGCGAACCGGTGTGCGCCAGCAGGCTTTCCACCGTGCCGCCCTCGCCCTGCAGGACCTGGACGATCTCGCCGGAGAGCTGGTTGACGTCCTTGGGGGACAGGGCCTGGAACAACGGTTTGAAGCCGTTGAACAGTTCCGTCAGGTCCAGCGCGGGAGTCGTGCGGTCCAGCGGGATCTCGGCGCCCGGCTCCAGGAGTTCGCGGGTGCCCTTGCCGCGTTCGAGGGCGATGTAGCGCTGGCCGACCATGTTGCGGTACTTGATCACCGCGTTCACGTCGGCGGGCAGCCTGCGCTGGGAGTCGAGGGAGAACTTGACGCGCGCGAGGCTGTGGTCGGCGATTTCCAGTTCCTCGATCTGCCCGACCCGCACCCCGGAGATCCGGACGTCGTCGCCGACGTTCAGCGACGTCGCGTCGAGGAATTTGGCGCTGTAGGTCTTGGTGTCGCCGAGGCCGGTGTTGGTGATGGACACGGCCAGCAGCACCGTGGCCAGCGTCGTGATGACGACGAAGATCAGCCCCTTGATCAGCGGGCTCACGAAGTTCCTCATCGCAGGGTCACCTCCGTGCCCCGGTAGAGCGGGCCGACGAGCACGCTGCCCCAGGCGGGCACCTGGCTCGCCGGGACGCCCGCCGACGGCGCGACCAGCGTGGAGATCAGTTCCCGTTCCTGCGGCGAGTTCGCCAGGCCGAGGTCGCCCTGCACACCGGGGAGCGCGACGGTCTTCTCGCCGGTCGCCTCGATGCCCTGGTTCATCATCCCGTTCGACGGGTAGCAGCGAGGTTCACCGGTGGCGTCGTAGACCGGGTCGTCCTTGCCCGGGACGTACTTCCCGCGAGGCTGGGTGATGGTGATCTCCGCGTGCAGACCGGGCTCGTCGGTACCCTTGCCCAGCACCTTGTCCATCTGCGGCTTCAGCTTGGCCAGCGCGTCGATCGTGCAGGCGAAACTCGGCGAATACTTCGCGGCGACTTCGAGCGGTGCCCGGCTGTCGGCGGCGAGCGCGATGATGTTGGCGCGGTTGTTGGCGAGGAACGTCGTGACCTGCTGGGAGGACGACGTCACCTGCTGGTACACCGTCGCCAGTTCGGCGCGCTTCTCCTTGACCGTGTCGAGCGTGACCGCCGAGGCGCTCAGCGCGTCGAGCAGATCCGGCGCGATGTCGCCGTACAGCCGGGAAACCGTGGCGAGGTCGCGGATGTTGTCGTTCAGCGCCGGGAGGTTCGGGTTGAACTCCTTGAGATAGTCGGCCGCGGTGGCGAGGGTGTCGCCGATCTGCTCGCCGCGGCCTTCCAGCGCGGTGGAGACGGTGGTGAGCGTGGTCGCGAGCTTCTGCGGCTGTACCGCTTTGAGCAGCGGCAACAGGTTGTCGAAGACCCGCTCCAGCTCGATGGCGTTGGCCGAGCGGTCCTGCGTGATCACGTCACCCGAAGCCAGTGGCCGCGCCGTCGACCCGTCCGGAATGGACAGTTGCACGTACCGCTCACCGAACAGGGTCTTCGGCACGAGCAGCGCGGACACGTTCTTCGGCAGCTGGTCGACCTTGCCGGGCTCCATGGCCAAGTCGATCTCGGCGCCCGACGGCGTCGCGCGGACGTCACGGATCTCGCCGACCACCACGCCGCGCGCCTTGACCTGCCCGCCCGCGCGCAGCTGGTTGCCGACCCTGTCCGCCTGCAGCGTCACCGGGACCGAGGTGACGAAGTCCTTCCGGTAGATCTTGACCGACAGCAGCACGAGGGCGGACATCACCACGAGGAACAGCACCCCGGCCGTCCTGACCCCGGCTTTGCGCAGCCCGCGCCGGCTCATCCGGCCACCTGCACCGTCGTGGTCGCGCCCCAGATCGCGAGACTGAGGAAGAAGTCCAGCACGCTGACCGCCACGATCGCGGTCCGCACGCCGCGGCCGACGGCCACGCCGACGCCCGCGGGCCCGCCGCTCGCGCGGAAACCGTAGTAACAGTGGGCGAGCACGATCACGACGCTGAACACCAGCACCTTGCCGAACGACCAGAGCACGTCGCCGGGCGGCAGGAACAGCAGGAAGTAGTGGTCGTAGGTGCCCGCGGACTGACCGTAGAACCAGACGGTGATCTGGCGCGACGCGAGATACGAGGTCAGCAGGCCGATCGCGTACAACGGGATGACCGCGAGGAAGCCCGCGATGATCCGGGTGGTCACCAGGTACGGGACGCTGGGGATGCCCATCACTTCCAGGGCGTCGATCTCCTCCGAGATCCGCATCGCGCCCAGCTGCGCGGTGAACCCGCAGCCGACGGTGGCCGAAAGCGCCAGGCCCGCGACGAGCGGCGCGATCTCGCGGGTGTTGAAGTACGCGGAGACGAACCCGGCGAACGCCGACGTGCCGACCTGGTTGAGCGCCGAGTAACCCTGGAGCCCGACGACCGTGCCGGTGAACACGGTCATCCCGATCATCACGCCGATCGTGCCGCCGATGACCGCGAGCGCGCCGCTGCCGAAGCTGACTTCCGCCAGCAGACGGGTGATCTCACGCAGGTAGCGGTGCACCGCGCGGGGCACCCAGGCGAGTGCCTTGAGGAAGAAGAGGATCTGGTCGCCGAGCGTGTCCAGGAAACCGAACCGGCGATCGACGGCTTCGCGGACCCGCGTCGTTCGGGTGGGTGTCGTCGTGGTCATCAGCTGCCCTTCGCCGGGACGAGCTGGAGGTAGAGCGTCGTCAGCACGAGGTTCAACAGGAACAGGAGCAGGAACGTGATGACCACGGATTGGTTCACCGCGTCACCGACGCCTTTCGGGCCGCCTTTCGGATTGAGCCCGCGATAAGAGGCGACGATCGCCGCGACGAAACCGAAGATGACCGCTTTGATCTCGCTGATCCAGAGGTCCGGCAGCTGCGCGAGAGCGGAGAAACTGGCCAGATACGCACCCGGTGTCCCGTTCTGCATGATGACGTTGAAGAAATAGCCGCCGAGGACGCCGACCACGCTGACCATTCCGTTCAGGAATGCGGCGACCCCCATGGCGGCGAGCACGCGGGGCACGATCAGGCGCTGGATCGGGGAGACCCCGAGCACCTCCATCGCGTCGATCTCCTCGCGGATCGTGCGGGACCCGAGGTCCGCGCACATCGCCGATCCGCCGGCGCCCGCGATCAGCAGCGCCGTCACGATCGGGCTCGCCTGCTGGATGATCGCCAGCACACTGGCCGCGCCGGTGAAGGATTGCGCGCCGATCTGCGCGGTCAGCGACCCGATGTGCAGCGCGATCACCGCGCCGAACGGGATCGCGACCAGCGCCGTCGGCAGGATCGACACGCTCGCGATGAACCAGAACTGCTGGATCAGCTCGCGGGCCTGGAACGGCCGCCGGAAAGTCAGGCGGACGACGTCGAGGCCGAGTGAGTACAGCCTGCCCGTCTCCCGGATCGCACCCGCGCCGGGGAATGAGGGTGCGCCAGTCCGGACGCCCACGCCGACCCTCCAGTTTTCCGGGCACGGCGAATACACCCCAGGTTGCGCAATTCCTTTGCTCCGAATGGCGGAGCGGAATCGTTGAATAGGATCAACGGGGTGTTACCGTGCTGTTTGCTACTGGTCGGTACGCTAATGACGAGCCTGCTTGGTGACAAGAACTTCGGTCCGATCAAGACGTCACGTCCTGGTAACCGGTGAATTCTTGTCCTTTTGTGACAAAGGCGGACGGGGATCTTGTCCGTTCTTTCGCGATCTCCGGCGCGGCGGGCCGTTCGGTGCTTCGGGGTGGGTGAGAGGCGGGACGGTCACCCACTTGGAGTCTCGATCGGTCTTCGAGTCGCCTTCTTGGGTCGCCGAAGTCCGTGAAGGCCTCCTTGAGGGACCCAGGGTCCCTCAAGGAGGCCTTCACGGACTTGGCGCGGGAGGGGGACTCGCCGCGTGTCGCGTGACTGGATGGACGACTCGCGTGATCAGACGGACGACACGAGTGACTGAACGGACGACTCGTGGCGGGACCCTGGCGCGCGCGTGTCGTCCGTCTGATCACACGTGTCGTCCACGCGATCACGCGAAAGCGCCGGGGCGGTCGTGAGCGGCGAGCGGTCAGCGCGCCAGTTCGGACACCAGTTCATAGGAGCGGACCCGGTCCGCCTGGTCGTGCACCATGGTCGTGATCATCAGCTCGTTCGCGCCCGTGTCGGCCAGTAGCGTTTCGAGTCCCTTGTGGACCGTCTCGGGTGAACCGATGACGCTGCTCGAAGCCCGGTCCTCGATGAACACGCGCTCGATGTCGGTGTACGGGTACGCCGCGGCCTCTTCCGGCGTCGGCAGCGGGATGGGGCGGCCCTTGCGGAGGCTGAGGAACGTCAGTCCGCTCGGCGCGGCCAGGTACTGGGCGCGCTCGTCGGTCTCGGCGGCCACCACGGAGACGCCGAGCATCACGTACGGCTCGTCGAGGACGTCCGACGGCTTGAACGAGTCGCGGTAGAGCGCCACGGCGGGAAGCGTGTTCTCGGCGCTGAAGTGGTGCGCGAAGGAGAACGGCAGGCCCAGTTCGCCCGCCATCCGCGCGCTGAAGCCGCTCGACCCGAGCAGCCACACCGGCGGCTTGTTGCCCTCGGCGGTCACGGCGTTGACCGCGCGCTGGTCGGAGTGCTCGAAGTAGCCCAGCAGTTCGGCGAACTGCTGCGGGAAGTTCTCCGCGGTGAGCCCGCCGGGACCGCGCAGCGCGAGCGCGGTCCGCTGGTCGGTACCCGGGGCCCGCCCGATGCCGAGATCGATCCGGCCGGGGTGGAACGCCTCCAGGGTGCCGAACTGCTCGGCCACCACCAGCGGCGCGTGGTTCGGCAGCATGACCCCGCCGGAGCCGACCCGGATACGTTCGGTGGCGGCGGCGACCTGGCCGATCATCACGGCGGTCGCGGAACTCGCGATGCCGGGCATGTTGTGGTGCTCGGCGAGCCAGTACCGGTGATAGCCGAGCGCTTCGGTCCGGCGGGCGAGGTCGAGGGTGTTGCGCAGCGAATCGCCCACACCGCCCCCGGCCACGACGGGCGAGAGGTCGAGCACGGACAGCGGGATGTCAGGCAAGGAGGTCACGCTCCGGTACAACGCGTCCGGCCCTCGATCCCTTCCCGTGACATCCGGCACCTGTCGAACGATCGAAATTAACCGACCCGATGCGCCCGCCACCGGTCGGACTCCGGCCGTTTTCACGGTACGGTTGCCCCCGAATGCGACCGTGGGAAAACCACTGAAAAGAAAGGATTGCGAGTGCCGCGTCCGGAGAGACCTTTGGGCCCCGGGGACGATCCGTTGCTCGAGTTCGCCGCCGATCTCCGGCGCTTGCGGGAGAAAGCCGGAAACCCGACGTATCGCGAGCTGGGCAGGCGCGCCCACTACTCCGCGGGGACCCTCTCCGAAGCCGCCGGCGGGAAGAAGATGCCCAGCTTGGCGGTCACGTTGGCCTACGTCCGGGCATGCGAAGGGCCCGAGACGGAGTGGGAGGCCCGATGGCACGACGTGACCGAGCGGACGCGCACGGGAGTCGGTGATTCACCGGTTGCCCCACTGAATGGGGAATCCGCCCCTTATATCGGCCTGACCGCATTCGGATCGGGTGACGCGGGCCGATTCTTCGGCCGCGAACGACTTGTCGGGAAACTGGTTACCAGGCTTTCGAGGCAAAGATTTCTGGCGGTTCTGGGAGCGTCCGGTTCCGGTAAGTCGTCGTTGCTCCGCGCGGGCCTCCTGCCCGCCGTCGCCGAGAACTCCGTCACAGTGCTGATGACCCCCGGTTCGCGGCCCTTGCAGGAGTGCGCCGTCCAGTTCGGTGCCGCGCTCGGCCTCGCTCCCGGCGGTCTGCTGACCGAGTTCACCGAACATCCGCGCAACCTCGGCCTCGCCGCCCGCCAGCTGGTCGCCGATCGCGAGGGCGACGTCGTGCTGGTCGTCGACCAGTTCGAAGAGGTCTTCACGCTCTGCCAGGACGCCGGCGAGCGCGCGGCCTTCCTGTCCGCGCTGGTCACCGCGACGACCGAGCCGGACAGCCGGACCAGGGTCGTCCTCGGCATCCGCACCGACTTCTACACGCATTGCGCGCGGCATCCCGAGCTGGTCGAGGCCATGCAGGACGCGCAGATCCTCGTCGGCCCGATGAGCACCGAGGAGCTGCGGCAGGCCATCTCGCGGCCCGCGATCGACGCCGGGTACCGCGTCGAGAACGCGCTGGTCTCGCGGCTGGTCGCCGACGCGACCGGGCAGCCCGGCGTGCTGCCGCTGCTTTCGCACGCGCTGCTGGAGACCTGGCGCCGCCGCCACGGCAACACCCTCACGCTCACCGGCTACGAGTCCACCGGCGGGATCGAGCGGTCGGTCGCGCAGACCTCCGAGCACACTTTCACCGCGCTGAGCGAGCACCAGCAGCGGCTGGCGAACCAGATCTTCCTGCGGATGACCGCGCTCGGCGAGGGCACCGAGGACACCAAACGCCGCATCACCCGCGACGAGGTGGACGCCGACGACCCGGACGTCGCCGTCGTGCTGGACAGGCTGGCCTCGTCACGGCTGGTCACCCTCGACGACAACGGCATCGAGATCGCGCACGAGGCGCTGATCCGCGGCTGGCCGCGCCTGCGCGAGTGGCTCGCCGAGGACCGTGAGGGCCTGCGCGTGCACCGCCAGCTCACCGAGGCGACCGACGCGTGGGAATCGGTCGGCCACGACGACGGCTGGCTCTACCGCGGCGCGCGGCTGTCCATCGCCAAGGACTGGGCGGACGAGCACGACAGCGCGCTTTCCCAGCGCGAGCGCCGTTTCCTCGACGCCGGTGTGGCCATCGAGAACCACGAACAGGCGATCGCGCGCCGCCGCACCCGGCGGTTGCGCCAGCTGGTCGCGCTCCTGGCCGTGCTGCTGGTGCTGGCGACGGGCGCGATGGTCTACGCCGTCCGGGCCGAGCAGACCGCGACCAGCCAGCGCAACAACGCGCTCGCGCAGAAGGTCGCCGGGCAGGCTCTGGAGATGCGCGCGACGAACCCGGCGCTGGCCGCGCAGCTCGCGCTGGCGGCGTACGACGTCGATCCGGGCGTGGAAACCCGCAGCAGCGTGCTCGGGATGGTCGCCTCGCCGTACTCGACCCGGGTCGCCGGACACACCAACCGGGTCAACTCGGCCGCTTTGCGCGGCGACGGCAAGGTGATGGTGACCGGCAGCTGGGACCAGACGGCGAAGCTGTGGGACGTCAAGGATCCCTACCGCCCGAGCGAGCTGGCCACGCTGTCCGGGCATACCGACAACGTCAACTCCGTGGCGTTCAGCGCCGACGGCGGCGCGGTCGCGACGGCGGGCTGGGACAAGACCGCGCGGCTGTGGAACGTCGCCGATCCCGCGAAACCCGGGCCGGGCGTGCTGGTCGGCGAGCATCCGAGCCGGGTCAACGCGGTCGCGTTCAGCCCGACGGCGCCGGTGCTCGCCACCTCGGACGGCGACGGCACGATCCGCCTGTTCGACGTCCGCGATCTCGCGAAACCGGTGCTCGTGGCCACCCTCACCGGGCACACCGGCAACGTCAACGGCCTCGCGTACGCCCCGGACGGCCGCATGCTCGCCTCGACGGGCGCGGACAAGACCGCGCGGCTGTGGGACGTCGCCGAACCGGCCAGGGCCAGGCCGATCGGGGTGGCGACCGGGCACACCGCCGGGGTCCACTCCGCGACGTTCAGCCCGGACGGCCGGACGCTCGCCACCGCGAGCATCGACCAGAGCGCGCGCCTGTGGGACGTCACCGACCCGATGGCGCCCGCGCCGCTGGGGACGATGACCGCGCACAAGACCATCGTGCGGTCCGTGGCCTTCAGCCCGGACGGGACGACGCTGGCCACGACCGGTTTCGACCGCAACGCGCGGTTGTGGGACGTCACCGATCCGAGGAAGCCGCGCGAGAAGACGCCGCTGACCGGGCACACCGCGGCGGTCGTCTGGGCGGTGTTCTCCCGCGACGGCCGCACGCTGGTGACCGCGAGCGACGACCAGACGGTGCGGCTGTGGGAGCTGCCGGGACCCGCGATCACCGGCGCCGCGAGATCGGCCTGCCGGGCGGTGTTCAGCGCGGACGGGAAGCTGCTGGCCACCGGGAGCCAGGACGGCGTGGTGCGCCTGAACGACGTCGGCGATCCGCGGAACCCGCGCGAGCTGGGCCGGATCACGGGCTTCGGCAGCGGTGTCTGCGGTCTCGCGTTCAGCCCGGACGGCCGGACGCTCGCCGCCGGCGCCTGGGACCACACGATGCGGCTGATCGACGTCACCGATCCGCGCAAACCTGTCGACGTCGGTGTCTTCGACAGGCCTCCGGAGGAGATCGACGCGGTCGCGTTCAGCCCCGACGGCCGCACTCTCGCGACCGCGGGCGCCGGCCACACGGTGAAGCTCTGGGACGTGGCGGACTCGCGGAAACCCGTCGAGCTCGCGACCCTGACCGGGCACGAGGACGACGTCCATTCGCTCGCGTTCGGTCCGGACGGCCGCACGCTGCTGAGCGGGGGCTGGGACCACACCGCGCGACTCTGGGACGTCTCGATGGCGAAGGCGCCGAAGCAGCTTTCGGTGCTGAAGGGACACACCGACACCGTGTTCTCCGTCGCCTTCAGCCGGGACGGCAAACTCGCCGCGACCGGCAGCGCCGACCGCACCGCGCGGATCTGGGACGTGTCGAACCCGGCGGCCCCGCGAGAGTCCGCGTTGGTCACCGGGCACACCGACATCGTCATCTCGGTGGCGTTCAGCGGCGACGGTAAGTCCTTCGCGACCGGCAGCTACGACCGGACCGTGCGACTATGGGACGTCGCCGGTTCCGGGACGGTGCGCGAGTCGGCGAGCCTGACCGAGGACGTCGACAGGGTCAACGCGGTGGCGTTCGCCCCCGATGGGCACACGCTCGCGGGTTCGGTCGCGGACGGCAGTGTGCGGCTGTGGGAGACGAACGCCGAGCGCGCCGCCGAGCGCGTCTGCGCGACCGTGTACCCGCGGATCACGGCGGCGGAGTGGGAACAACGCCTGCCGGGGCTCGATTACCGGCCTCCGTGCCCGTGACCACCGCCGATTCCGTTGTTCGGCGTTGTTGTTCGATGAAAACGGCGTGACACCGAACAACGATTAGGCGCTAGAAATACCCCTGGACGTGCGATGCGTCCCCACGTCGTTCACTCACCGGGGGTCTGAAGGGCTCCTTCAGGGCATTCACCAGTGTCCTGAAGGAGCCCTTCAGCTTTAACGTGTTGCAGAAGAGAAGGTCAGGCGGCGGGGATCCAGTCCGGGTCGGAGGCCAGGACGGTCAGCTGCTGGGTCGCGCGGGTCAGCGCTACGTACAGCACCCGGCGGCCGGTGCTCGACTCCGTGATGAGGTCGTTCGGCTCGACCAGGACGACCGCGTCGTATTCGAGACCCTTGGAGTCGAGGCTGCCGACGACCTTGAGCCGCTCGTCCGAAAGCCCGTCGAGCCAGCCCTCGACCTCGGGCACCCGGTCCATGGCGGTGATCACGCCGACGGTGCCTTCGACGACCCCCATCATTTCCTTCACCGCGGCCTGCGTCGCCGCCTCCAGCCCGGAGGCCTCGACGGGGCGGACCTCCGGCGTGATGCCGGTCTGCCGCACCGCGCGCGGGAGCTCGTCGGCCTCCGCGTGCCCGGCGACGACCTTCGCGGCCAGGTCGAAGATCTCCGCCGAGTTCCGGTAGTTGGTGCGCAGGGTGAACCGGCGCCGCGTCGTCTTGAGCCCGAAGGCCTGATCCCGCGCCATCGCGGCTTCGGCCGGATCCGGCCAAGAGCTCTGCACCGGGTCGCCGACCACGGTCCAGCTCGCGTACTTGCCGCGCCGACCGACCATCCGCCACTGCATCGGCGAGAGGTCCTGCGACTCGTCGACGACGACGTGCGAGTACTCGTCGTAGTGCTCGGGCCGGGTCGGGGCGCCACCGCGCTCCGGGTTGACCTCGATGTTCTGGCGGGCACGGCGGCTCTTGGGCGGCTGTCCGATCAGGACGCGCAGCTCGTCGAGGAGCGCGACGTCCGCGATGGTCCAGCCGCGCGAGCGATCGGCGAAATCGGCCGCGAGCAGGCTGATCTCGTTGCGGTTGAGCAGGCCCTTCGCCGCCGAGGCGAGCCGCTTCTCGGTGCCCAGCCACCGCAGGATCTGCGCCGGGTACAGGATCGGCCACCAGACCACCAGGAACCGGTGGAACTCGATCCGCTCGCCGAGTTCGGTGACCAGCTCGGCCTTGTCGATCTGCCGTCCGTCGTCCTTCGCGTGCTGCTCGGCCTTCGCGGCGAGCGCGTCGAGCAGCAGTTCGGCGGCGCGGATCCGTGCCCGGTTCGGCGGACCGCCCGCGGTGTGGACCTTCCGGCGCACCTTGTCGAGTTCGCGCGCGTTCAGCCGCAGCACCTCGCCGCGATAGACGATCTTCATGTCCTCGGGCGCCTCTTCGGGCGTGTCCCGCAGGGCGCGCAGCAGGATCTTGCGCATCCGCAGCGAGCCCTTGATCGCCGCCAGCGGCGCCGAGTCCTGCCTGGTCGCTTCGAGACCGTCGAGGACCTCGCCGAGCGCGCGCAGTTCGACGTTCGTCTCGCCCATCGACGGCAGCACCCGCGAGATGTAGCTGGTGAACACCCCGGACGGGCCGATCACCAGCACGCCCGCGCCGCCGAGCTGGCGGCGGTGGCGGTAGAGCAGGTACGCCGCGCGGTGCAGCGCGACCGCGGTCTTGCCGGTGCCGGGACCACCCGTGATCTCCGTGACACCGCGCCACGGCGCGCGGATGACCTCGTCCTGTTCCTTCTGGATGGTCGCGACGATGTCCCGCATCTTCTCGCCGCGCGACCGCCCGAGCGCCGCCATGAGCGCGCCCTCGCCGACGATCTGCATGGTCTCCGGGACCGCGTCGGCGATCAGCACGTCGTCGTCGACGTCGAGCACGTTCTGCCCGGAGCACCGGATCACCCGGCGCCGGACGACGTCCATCGGCTCCTCGGCCGTCGCCTGGTAGAACGCCGCGGCCGCGGGCGCGCGCCAGTCGGTGACGAGGTTGTCGAACTCGGCGTCGCGGATCCCGAGGCGACCGACGTAGATGTGCTCTTCGTCGAGGTGGTCGAGCCTGCCGAACACCAGGCCCTCGTACTCCGCGTCGAGGGTCTGGAGGGTCTGATTGGCGTGGTACACCATCATGTCCCGTTCGAACAGCATCGACGCCTGCTCGAAGATCGCTTCCCGTCCGGCGCCATGGCCGATCTCATAGCCCTTGGTACGCATGGCCTCAGCCTGGGCTCGCAGTTCGGCGAGCCGGGTGTAGACGGTGTCCACATGGGCTTGCTCGATGGCGATCTCGGCCCGTCTGACCCGAGGTTCGGACACGCAACGCTCCTAAACGCTTCTATCGCCTCCGAGGGCGAAGGACGACTCTACGCGAGCTGGGCGGCGGCTTCACCAAGTCCCGGGCAACGTCACGGTGGAAGCCGTTGAGGCACGATGCAGCAATGACCAGGATCGTGGCGGGGACCGCGGGCGGCAGGCGGTTGAAGGTCCCTCCGAAGGGCACGCGGCCGACGTCGGAGCGCGTGCGGGAAGCGCTGTTCAACGCGCTGGAGGTCGCCGGCGAGCTGCAGGGGAGCCAGGTCCTCGACCTTTACGCGGGTTCGGGCGCCCTCGGACTGGAGGCGCTGTCCCGCGGCGCGTCCGGCGCGCTGTTCGTCGAGTCGGACCGGCGCGCGGTCGAAGTCCTCAAGGGGAACGTCGCCGCGCTCGGTCTCGGTGGCACGGTCCGGGCCGGGGCCGTCGAGTCCGTCGTCGCCGCTCCGGCGCCGGAGACGTTCGACATCGTCCTCGCCGATCCGCCGTACGCCGTGGATTCCACCCGCCTGGGGGAGGTCATGGGCGCGCTCGCGGCGGGCCGCTGGGTCTCGGACGGGGCGCTGGTGGTGATCGAGCGGGCGGCTCGGGACGGCGAGCCGGACTGGCCGCCGGGCTTCGAGCCGATGCGGACGAAGCGCTACGGCGACACCGCGCTCTACTGGGCCGAACATCAAGTGTGACGCCGCACGGATGAACGCGCAGGGGCCCCTTTCCCTTGGTAGCGTCCGCGCCATGCGGCGTGCGGTCTGTCCCGGGTCCTACGACCCGGCCACGAATGGACATCTCGACATCATCGAGCGGGCGGCGAAGCTGTTCGACGAGGTCGTCGTCGCGGTGGGGGTGAACAAGAGCAAGAAGGGCCTGTTCACCACCGAGGAGCGGATGGACATCCTGCGCGAGATCACCGCGAAGCTGCCGAACGTGCGCGTCGACTCCTGGCAGGGACTCCTGGTCGACTACTGCCGCGACAACGACATCATCGCGGTCGCGAAGGGGCTGCGGTCGGTCAGCGACTTCGACTACGAGCTCCAGATGGCCCAGATGAACCGTGAGCTGACCGGGCTCGAAACGCTGCTGATGGCGAACAACCCGGCCTATGGTTTCGTGTCGAGTTCGCTGGTCAAGGAGATCTCCGCGCTCGGCGGCGACATCGAGCACCTGGTGCCGCCGATAGTGTTCAAACGCCTCTCGGAGAAGTTCTCCGATCGAGGTTGACCCGAACGGCCGAAGCCGTTGGTCGGTCAACGGTGAGCGGCGGTGGAGAGTTCATCTCGACGCCTTCTGGCGAACACACGATCGGGTTACGGTCCGAAAATGACCAACAAACGATCGCGGGCGGCCGCCGCGCTGCTCGTTCTGCTCGTCACCTTCTTCGGCGGGGTCGGTGCGGCGCAGGCCGCCACGCCCGTCTCCATCCAGCAGAACCCTTGCGGGGATCTCACCGGGTTCAAGCACACGTCGCTCTCGTCGCTGCCCGCCGAGGCGACGACGACGTACAACCTCATCCAGAAGGGTGGGCCGTACCCGTACCCGGACAACGACGGGACGGTCTTCTCGAACCGGGAGAACATCCTCCCGAAGTGCGCTTCCGGTTACTACCACGAGTACACCGTCCCGACCCCGGGCTCGTCGAACCGCGGCACGCGCCGCATCGTCACCGGGACCGGCGGGGAGTACTTCTACACCGGCGACCACTACAAGTCCTTCTCCGTGATCGACGTCAAGGGCACCCCGGCGCCGTCCTGCGGTGACACCTCGAAGCTGGCGAAGACCGGCTACTCGACCCTGTCCTCCGCGGCGAAGTCCGTGGTGGACAAGGCCCGCGGCGGCGCGACCGGCACGGTCTACGAGAACCGCGAAGGTGTGCTGCCGTCGTGCGCCGCCGGTTACTACCAGCTGTTCCCGGTGGGCACGAACGACCGCGTGATCTCCGGCAAGGGCGGCGAGATCATCTACACGCCCGACCACTACGCGACCTTCAAACTGGTGAATCTCGGCGGCTGAGCCGTCCATGCAACATTTCGTGCCTCCCCGTCCGTGAGATACACCGGAACACGGATGAGGAGGCACGATGCGGTCTGGGGACGACGCGAGCTTCAGGGAGTTCGCCAGGGACAAGGCGCTGCCGCTGCGGCGGACGGCGTATCTGCTCTGCGGCGACTGGCATCTCGCGGAGGATCTGGTCCAAACCGCGCTGATACGCCTTTACCGGGTCTGGCCGAAGGTCCGCCGGAAAGGCCCCGTCGACAACTACACGAGGCAGATCCTGCTGCGCTGCTGGCTCGATGAGCGGCGGCGACCGTGGCGGAGCAAGGAGAACCGCGACGGCGTCGTCCCCGAAGAGCCCGCTGCCCCGGCCAGCGGTGCCGATGCCGGCATCTCGGATTCCCTGCTTCGCGCCCTCGCCGAAGTTCCGCCGAAACAGCGCGCCGCCGTCGTGCTGCGCTACTGCGCCGATCTCCCGGTCGCGGAGGTCGCCGTCGCGCTGCGCTGTTCGGAAGGGACGGTCAGGAGCCAGGCCGCGCGGGGACTCGACGTCCTCCGCGCGGCCCTGCAGAGACAGCACGACGAGGCTGTCTCCGGGAGGAGCGCGTGATGGACGAACTCGAGAACAGGCTGCGCGGGATCAAGCTGGCCGAGCCCCCGCTGGGCTTCGACCCGGACGAGGTCGCCGTGAGGGCGGAGAAGAAGGTGCGGCACCGGCGAGGGGTCCTCTCGACAGGGGTCGCGACACTGGCGGTGATCGCGGCGGTGGTGGTCTTCGTGAGGCCGGGAACCGCTCCGGTGGCCGGCCCGGCCGTGCCGCCCACTCCGGTGACGCCGTCGCCGAGTGCCGCTTCGTCGGCCGTTCCGGCGAACGGCGACCTGACGGCCCAGAAGGCGAGGATCACCGGGCATCTGTCGACCGCGCTGCCCGGCGTGCTCACCGGGGCGAAGAACATCCGGATCCGCTCCGCTCACCAGCTGCGGGCCTTGGACGTTCTCGTCTTCATCGTCGGCTACCGGGACGCCTCGGGCGCCGACCGTTCACTGGTCATCGCGCTGCTCGGGACCGAGGGCGCCAAGCGGGGGTTCTCGCTCGAAGACAGTTGTGAACCGGGCCGCAGGGCACGGGGAGACCTCGGCGCGGACATCGGGGGCGGGGTGAACAGCGGGGAACCGGTGGACTGCGTGAAGCTGCCCCAGGCGGACGGGAGCACCGTCGTCGTCACCGGCACCGTCCCGTCGCTGCCTCAAGGCGACGTCGAGCCGGGTCGCGCCGCGACCGCGTACCGGGTGGACGGCACGTCGGTCTCCGTGTCCTCCGGCTCGGGCGACGGGGGCTCGCGCCCGGCTGATGATCAGTTGATCAAGCTGGTCACGGATCCGGCACTCGCTCTGCGGTAGGAACGCGCGGTACCGGGCGGGACACGCCCGGTACCGCGCGCTTTCACCCCTTACGGCGGCGATGAGGGCAAACTGGGCTCAGGGAATGTGGGGATCGCTGTAGGTAGATCGCTGTAGGTAGGGAGTGGCCGTGTACCGGGTTTTCGAGGCGCTCGACGAGCTCGTCACCATCGTGGAGGAAGCCCGCGGCGTGCCGATGACCTCCAGTTGTGTCGTCCCGCGCGGGGAGGCGCTCGAACTGCTCGACGACATCCGCGACGCCCTTCCGGGTGAAGTGGACGACGCGCAGGACGTCCTCGACAAACGCGATCAGCTGATCCAGACCGCCCGCACCGAAGCCGCGGAGACGGTCACCACGGCGAACACCGAGGCCGACCGCACCGTCGCCGACGCGCAGGCCGAGGCCGAGCGCATCCTCGCCGACGCCCGTGCCCGCGCCGAGCAGATGATGGGCGACGCGCACGCCGAGGCCGAGCGCATGGTCGCCTCCGGGCAGGCCGAGTTCCAGAACCTCACCGACCGCTCGCGGGCCGAGTCGGAGCGGATGATCCAGGCCGGTCGCGACGCCTATGAGCGCGCCATCGAGGACGGCCGCGCCGAACAGGCCAGGCTCGTCGCGCAGACCGAGGTCGTCCAGGCCGCGCACGGCGAGGCGGCGCGCATCGTCGACGAGGCGCACGTCGAGGCCGACAAGCAGCGCGGCGACTGCGACGCCTACGTGGACGGCAAGCTCGCCGAGTTCTCCGAACTGCTGGCGACCACGCTGCGGACGGTCGACTCCGGGCGCAACCACCTGCGGTCCCCGGTCAACCTGCCGGGCAACAGCCGCACCTCCCTGTACGACTACCAGGCCTGATCAAGTCCGTGAAGGCCTCCTTGAGGGACCCAGAGTCCCTCAAGGAGGCCTTCACGGACCGGCGGCGGACCGTGCCCGAAAGTGGGTGGCGGGG
>NZ_JBFBGL010000089.1:0-24819 GCF_040684635.1 Amycolatopsis sp. NPDC089917
ACGCCAGTGGCATGGCTGGTTGGCCACGTTCGGAAGGGATAACCGCTGAAGGCATCTAAGCGGGAAGCCTGTTCCAAGATGAGGTATCCCACCCCATGTGGGTTAAGGCCCCCAACAGACCATTGGGTTGATAGGCCAGAAATGGAAGCACAGTAATGTGTTGTCGAGTTGACTGGTACTAATAGGCCGAGGACTTGCCCACAAAGATGTTACGCATCCACTCTACAGCTCTGAAACACCACACCGTTTGTGTGAAGCAAGCAGTGTGTGTTGTTTCGTAGTGTTTCGGTGGTTATAGCGTCAGGGAAACGCCCGGTCCCATTCCGAACCCGGAAGCTAAGCCTGACAGCGCCGATGGTACTGCAACCGAAGGGTTGTGGGAGAGTAGGACACCGCCGGACTAACTTCAGGACAGGGTCCTGACCAGGGTCGAGAACCCCTAACAGGTTCTCCCCGGTCAGGGCCCTGTCTCTTTTCATGTCCATGGACGGACTAGAATGGTCCGTTGGCTCGCCCGGCAGGTGGGCGCAAGTGTCGAAAACTTTTTCAATAGTGGCAGGAGGCCAGGTGTCCGAGTTCGGTCGACGTGACTCAGATGATGGCGCGTCCGGCCGGTCGGGCCGCCGGGACGACAGTCCCCGCGGAGGCCGGTCTGACGCGCAGCGAGGTGACCGGCGTGGCTCCGCCGGCGGCAGGCAGGACCGGGGTGGCCGCGACGGCGGCTACCAGGGCCGCCCGCGCCGTGACGACCGCGGTGCCCGCGGTACGAGCAGCTACTCCGGCAAGCCCGCCCGCAGCGGTGACGGTCCTCGTGACCAGCGGTCCGGTGGCAGCCGCTTCGGTGGCCAGGGACGGGACGAGAACCGTCCGCGCTACAACGACGACCGGTCCGGCGGCCGTGACAACCGCGGTGGTTACCGCTCCGACGATCGTCGCGACGACCGCGGCGGCTACCGCTCGGACAACCGCGACAGCCGGGGCGGATACCGCTCTGATGACCGTCGCGACAACCGCGGCGGTGACCGTGGTGGCTACCGGTCCGACGACCGCCGGGACAACCGGGGTGGCGACCGCGGCGGGTACCGCTCGTCCGAAGGCCGTCCCGAGCGCCGTTACGACAATCGGTCCGACAGCCGCTCGGACAACCGTTCCGAGAGCCGCTACGAGAAGCGTTCCGACAGCCGCCCGGCTCGCTCCGGCTACGGCTCGGACAACCGCGGCCGGTCCGACGACCGCCCGTCCGGCAACCGCTACGAAGGACGCCCCCAGGGCAAGTCCTACGGCGACCGTGACAACCGGGATCGCGACAACCGGGACCGTGACAACCGGGGCGGCGGCGACCGTCGTCCGTCCTACCGCGACGACCGCGGTGGCTCCCGTTCCGGCGGTTACAACGGCGACCGCCGTGACGACCGGCGTGGTCCCTCCTCCGGTGACCGCCGTCCGAGCAGCGGTGGCTACGAGCGCAAGTCCTACGGCGACCGCGACAACCGCGGTGACGACCGTCGTGGCGGCTACCGCTCTTCGGGAGATCGCCCGGAGAAGCGGTACGACGACAAGCGCGGCGACTCCCGTGGTGGCGAGGGCCGGTTCGAGCGCAGGCGCGACGACCGTCCCCAGCGCGACCGTTCCGAGGGCCGCAAGGACTTCCGTTCCTCGCCGCGCGCCGAGGACAAGCCGGTCGACGACGAGACCTTGGCGCGCGAGCTGCTCGAGGCCCCGGAACTGCCCGAGGGCATCGAGTTCTCCGACCTCGACGAAGAGGTCCGTCGCGAACTCCGCACGCTGCCCAAGGCGCTCGCGGAAACCGTCGGCAAGCACCTGGTAGCCGCCGGTGGCCTCGTCGACGAGGATCCGGAAGCCGCGATGGAGCACGCCAAGTACGCGAAGGCCAAGGCGTCTCGGGTCCCGATCGTCCGTGAGGCGCTCGGCCTGGTCGCCTACCACGCCGGCAACTGGTCGGAAGCCCTGTCCGAGCTGCGGGCCGTCCGCCGGATGACCCGGACCGACGACCACATCGCGATCATCGCCGACGCGGAACGCGCCATCGGTCGTCCGGAGCGGGCTCTCGACCTCGCGAAGGAGGTCGACAAGGAGCGCCTGTCCAAGGCGACCCAGATCGAACTCGCGATCGTCGCGGCCGGCGCGCGGCGCGACCTCGGTCAGCTCGACGCCGCCGTCGTCTCCCTCCAGGGCGACGACCTCAAGGCGGAGAAGCGCGACCCGTGGAGCGCCCGGCTGTTCTACGCCTACGCCGACAACCTCGCCGCCGCCGACCGCAAGGAAGACGCGATCCGCTGGTTCCTGAACGCGGCCGAGGCCGACGAGGAGGACGAGACCGACGCCGCCGAGCGCGCCGCGGAGCTCACGAATGGCTGACGCCCTCTCGGCCGGGTACGACGCGGTCCTGTTCGACCTCGACGGCACGGTCTATCACGGCAGCAAGGTGGTCCCGGGCGCACCGGAAGCACTCCGGACGCTCCGGGACCACGGCACCGCCGTCCGCTGGGTGACGAACAACGCCTCCAAGGCGCCTGCGGAGGTTTCCGCGCACCTGGAGGCACTCGGGCTCCCCGCGAGCCCCGACGAGGTCCACACGAGCTCTCAGGCGGCCGCAGCCCTGCTGGGCGAGCGGCTGCCTCAGGGCGCCGTGGTCCTCGTCGTGGGCACGGAGTCGCTCGTCGCCCAGATCGAGTCGGCGGGCCTGCGGACGGTCCGGGAAGCCGGTCCGGACGTGGCGGCCGTGGTGCAGGGGCACTCCCCGGAGAACACCTGGGCCGCTCTCGCGGAGGCGTGCCTCGCCATCCGCGCGGGCGCGTTGTGGGTGGCGACCAACGTCGACGCGACCCTGCCGACCGAACGCGGTCTGCTGCCGGGCAACGGGTCGATGGTGGCCGCCCTGCGGACCGCCACCGGCGTCGAACCGCTGGTGGCGGGCAAGCCGGCGCCGCTGTTGTTCACCACGGCGGCGCGGGACGCGGGAGCGGAGCGCTCGCTCGTCGTGGGCGACCGGCTGGACACCGACATCGAGGGCGCCGTCGCGGCCGGGATCGACGCGCTCTGCGTCCTGACCGGTGTCGCCGACGCGGCGTCCCTGATCAAGGCGAGGCGCGAGGAGCGTCCCCGCTACCTCGCGTGGGACTTGTCCGGGCTGAGCAGCCGGGCGGACCTGCTCGAAGTCGGCCCGAAGGACGGCTGGCGGGTCACCGCACAGGGTGACGTGCTCAAGGCCGATGGTGAAGGCGACGCCCTGGACCTGTTGCGCGCGTTGTGCGCGGTGGCCTGGGAGACCGGGATCACCGAGGTCCGCGGTGTGGGCGACACCGCCTTCGCCGCGCTCGCCGAGCTGCGCCTCGCCTGACCAGCGCTGCTAACTTGGTGGGGTGCAAGACCACTTCCACCCCGTTCCGCGACCCCCGGTTCCCGGCCCGCCGCCGGTGCCGGGGCCGCCGCCGGATCAGTTCGCGCAGCAGGACACGGATCCCCGTGCCGGGATCGACGAAGCCGTGGCGGGTCTCGACGACCTCGCCGCGCTTCCGCTCTCGGAGCACGTCGACCGTTTCGAAGCCGTGCACACCGAACTGACGGTGGCGCTGTCCACCATCGACAAGGTCTGACCGCGTGCCCAAACGCGCCCGCCTGGACGCGGAGCTCGTCCGGCGGGGTCTGGCCCGCTCCCGTGAGCAGGCGTCCGCGCTGATCGCCGAGGGCAAGGTCACCGTGCGCGGGATGGTGGCCACCAAGCCCGCGACGGGCGTCGAATCCGGCGCGCCGATCGTGGTGCGCGACGGCGACGACCCCGGCTGGGCCTCCCGCGGCGCGCACAAACTGCTCGGCGCGCTCGAAGCCTTCACCCCGCAAGGCCTTTCCACCGAGGGAAAGCGCTGCCTCGACGCGGGCGCCTCGACCGGTGGCTTCACCGATGTCCTGCTGCGCAACGGCGCCGCCACGGTGATCGCCGCCGACGTCGGCCGCGGTCTGCTGGACTGGCGCCTGCGCACCGACGACCGCGTGGTCGTCCTCGACAAGACGAACGTCCGCAACCTGACCCCGGAGGACCTCGGCGGCCAGGTCGACCTCGTGGTCGGCGACCTCTCGTTCATCTCGCTCAAACTCGTGTTGCCCGCCCTCGCCGCCTGCGCGCGCGACGGCGCCGACCTGGTGCCGATGGTCAAACCGCAGTTCGAGGTGGGCAAGGAACGGCTCGGCAGCGGCGGCGTCGTCCGTGACCCGGAACTGCGGGCCGAATCGGTGCTGGGCGTGCTCGCCGAGGCCGAAAAGCTGGACCTGCGTCTGCGCGGCGTCGTGGCGAGCCCTCTTCCCGGGCCGTCCGGGAACGTCGAATACTTCGTCTGGCTTGCCCGCGGGGCGGGGGAGACCCTCGGCACCGACGCCGAGCGGCTCGTGCGCACCGCAGTCCTGGAGGGACCCCAATGAGCGATCGCGAGGTGCTGCTGGTCGTCCACCCGGACCGGGACGCGACCCGGGACGCGGCACGCGAGGTGTCGGCCCGGTTCGCCAAGGCCGGGGTGCGGCTGCGGGTGATCGACGAGGACGTCCGGGAGATGCTGGAAGCCGACGGCGGGATCGGCGCGCCCTGCACGGTCATGGCGCCGGAGCAGGATCCGGCGGCCGGGACCGAGCTGGTGTTCGCGCTCGGCGGCGACGGCACGCTGCTGCGAGCCGCCGAGCTGGCCAGGCCGAACGGTGTCCCGGTCCTCGGCGTGAACATGGGCCGGGTCGGGTTCCTCGCCGAGGCCGATTCGGACAAGCTGGCCGACACCGTCCAGCGTGCCGTCGACGGCGACTACCAGGTCGAAGAGCGGATGACCGTCGACGTGGTGGTCCGTGTCGACGGCGAGGAGATCGTCCGGACGTGGGCGCTCAACGAGGCCAGCGTCGAGAAGAGCTCGCGTGAGCGCGTGCTGGACGCGCTCATCGAGGTCGACGGAAGGCCCGTGTCGTCCTTCGGCTGTGACGGCGTCCTGTGCGCCACTCCGACCGGTTCGACGGCGTACGCGTTCTCCGCGGGCGGTCCGATCATCTGGCCGGACGTCCAGGCGCTGCTGGTGGTCCCGAGCAACGCGCACGCGATGTTCTCGCGGCCGCTGGTCGTCTCGCGCGACTCGGAGATCACCGTCGCCATCGATCCGGACGGCTCGCCCGCCGTCCTGACCTGCGACGGATCGCGGACCTTCGATCTTCCCGCCGGCGCTGCCGTGCGGGTCACCTGCGGGCAGGTGCCGGTGCGCCTGATCCGGTTGTGGGAAGGCCCGTTCACCGACCGGCTGGTGCACAAGTTCTCGTTGCCGATCAAGGGCTGGCGGGAGCGACACGCCCGCTGACGGATGTCATGAAAGGGTCGTTCAAGACGAAAAACGTCTTGAACGACCCTTTCATGACGTGCCGGGTGCGGGAATGGTCGGGGTGGGCCGCTACGGTGGTCGTCGTGCTGGCCGAGATGCGCATCCAGGGCCTCGGAGTCATCGAGGACGCCCTGCTGGAACTGCACGCGGGCTTCACCGTGGTCACCGGTGAGACGGGTGCGGGCAAGACGATGGTCGTCAGCGGGTTGCACCTGCTCTCCGGCGGCCGAGCCGAAGTGTCCAAGGTGCGGACGGGAATGCTGAAGGCCTTCGTGGAAGGCCGGTTCGAGCTGGGCGGTGCCGAGGGTGCCACCCGGATCGTCACCGATGCCGGGGCGGAGGTCGACGAGGACGGCAGCGTCATCGCGCTGCGCGCGGTCTCGGTCGACGGCCGGTCCCGCGCCCACCTCGGTGGCCGTTCGGTGCCGGTCGGCGTCCTGGCCGACCTGTCCGAGCAGCTGATCGCGGTCCACGGGCAGAACGATCAGCTGCGGCTGCTGCGGCCCGCCGAGCAGCGCGCCGTGATCGACCGGTTCGCCGGCGAGGCCGTCACCGAACCGCTCGAGCTGTACCGCGCGGTACGGGACGAATGGCTCGCCGTCGTCGCCGAACTGACCGAGCGCTCCACCCGCTCCCGCGAGATGGCCCAGCAGGCGGACCTGCTGCGCCACGGGCTCACCGAGATCGACGCCGTCGCGCCCGAGCCCGGCGAGGACACCGAGCTCACCGAGCAGATCAAGCGGCTCGCCGCGGTCGACGAACTGCGGGCCGCCGCGAGCGCCGCGCAGGCCGCCGTCTCGGGCTCTCCCGACGGAGACCCGGACGCGCCCGGCGCGGTCGGGCTGATCGGCGAGGCGACGCGGCAGCTTTCGGGCTCGGAAGACGCCGTGCTGCGCGAACTCGGTCCCCGGCTGGACGAGGCCTCGGTGCTGCTGTCCGAAGTGGGCGCCGAGCTGGGCAGCTACCTCGAAACGCTCGACGCCGATCCCGCGCTGCTGGAGAAGGTGCTCGCGCGCCAGGCCGACCTGAAGCGGCTCACGCGCAAGTACGCGGCCGATGTGGACGGTGTGCTCGCCTGGGCCGACGACGCCCGGCGCCGGATGTCCACGATGGACACCTCCGAGGAAGCTTTGGCCGAACTGGCCAAACGCCGCGACGAACTCGCCGTCACCCTCTCCGGACACGCCCTCACCTTGTCGGAGGCGCGGATCGAGGCCGCCGCCGAACTCGCCGAGGCGATCACCGCCGAGATGTCCGGGCTCGCCATGGGCCAGGCGGAGATCGAGATCACCGTCGAGCGGCGCACGGTCGACGAGAGCGACGCGCACGCCGTGAAGGTCGACGGCAGGCTCGTGCACGCCGGTCCCGACGGGGTCGACGACGTCGAGCTGCTGCTGCGGGCGCACAACGGCGCCCCGCCGCTTCCGGTGCACAAGGCCGCTTCCGGCGGTGAGCTTTCCCGCGTGATGCTGGCGATCGAAGTGGTCCTCGCGCATGCGGACACCGTGCAGACACTGGTGTTCGACGAGGTCGACGCCGGGGTCGGCGGCCGCGCGGCGGTCGAGATCGGCAGGCGGCTCGCGCGGCTGGCGCGCAGCCACCAGGTCCTGGTGGTCACGCACTTGCCGCAGGTGGCCGCGTTCGCCGATCAGCACCTCGTGGTGGACAAGGGCACCAGCGGCGGGGTGACCCGCAGTGGTGTGCGCGTGCTCAAGCAGTCGGAGCGGGTCGTCGAACTCGCGCGGATGCTCGCCGGAATGGAAAGCACCGAGACCGGCCGGGCGCACGCGGAGGAATTGCTCGCCGTGGCCGAAGCCGACAAGAGCACGCCGGACAAGCCCAAAGCCCGTCGCGGCGGAAAGCGCAAAAAAGCCAAGTAGCGCGACCCGGTGTGGGTTAATCGGCGTGTTTCCATCGGCGTGGCGGACGCAGAAGGCCGCGCGGATTTGTCACTATCGGTCGCATGAAGCTCACCGGCTTGCTCACGCGTAACCAAGAGACCCTGCCCGGGATCATTGGCGTCGCCAGGGTCGACAGGCGCACGCGAGAGCTGCTCCGCCGGCTGAGCCCGGGTGACATCGTCGTCCTCGACCAGCTGGATCTCGACCGGTCGACGGCCGATGCCTTGGTGGAGGCCGAAGTCGCCGCGGTGGTGAACGCGTCGCCGTCGATCTCCGGCCGGTTCCCCAACCTGGGCCCGGAGATCCTGCTCGAAGCGGGCATCCCGCTGGTCGACTCGGTCGGCGGCGAACTGCTGCGCAAGGTGAAGGACGGTACGAAACTCCGCCTGCACGAGGGCGTCGTCTACATCGGCGAGCGGCAGATCGGATCGGGGATCCAGCAGACGCGCGAAAGCGTCGCGGACCAGATGATCGAAGCCAAGGCCGGGATGTCCACCCAGCTGGAGGCGTTCTCCGCGAACACGATCGAATTCCTGCGCCGGGAACGCAGTCTCATCCTCGACGGCGTCGGTGTTCCGGAGATCAGGGTTCCGCTGCGGGACCGGCACGCTCTCGTGGTCGCGGGCGGCAACGGGCACGCCGAAGACCTCAAGAAACTGAAGAAGTACATCTCCGAGCACCGGCCGGTGCTGATCGGCGTCGACGCCGGGGCCGACACCCTGCGCGCGCAGGGATACCAGCCGGACGTCATCGTCGGCGACCCGCACGGGATCGGCTCGGAAACGCTGCGCAGCGGCGGCGAGGTCGTGGTCCCGGCGGCGCCGGACGGGCACGCGCCGGGTGTCGAGCGCATCCAGGATCTCGGGATCGGCGCGGTCACCTTCCCGGCGACGGGCAACGCCGAGGACCTGGCGCTGCTGCTGGCCGACGCGCATGAGGCGAGCCTGGTGGTCACCGTCGGTTTCCAAGCGACGCTGCGGGAATTCCTCGACCACGGCCGGTCCGGGTCGAACCCGTCGACGTTCCTCACCAGGCTCAAACTCGGCACGAAACTGGTCGACGGCAAGGCGGTCGCGACCCTGCACCGCAGCCGGGTGTCCATCGGCGCCATCGTCCTGCTGGTGGTGGCGACCCTGGTGGCCGTCGTGGCCGCGCTGCTGGTCTCCGACGTGGGTTCGGTCTACCTCGACTGGATCCGCGAGACCTGGAACTCGTTCATCGCCTGGGGCAAGGGACTTTTCACGTGATTTCACTGCGGTACCACATCGTTTCCATCGCCGCCTGCTTCCTGGCGCTCGCGCTCGGGGTGGTCCTCGGGTCCACGGCGCTGAACGGTTCGCTGCTTTCGGGCCTCGCCAGCCAGAAGGAGGATCTGGGTTCCCAGGTCGCGGATCTGGAGGCGCAGCGCAATTCGCTCAACGCCCGGCTCGGCGACGCGGACGCGTTCGCCGGCGCGATGGGGCCGAAGGTCGTCGCCGGTCAGCTGGACAAGCGTTCCGTGGTGCTGGTGACCACAGAGGACGCGAAGCCCGCGGACCGCGACGCGCTCAAGCAGCTCGTCGGGCAGTCGGGTGCCGCCGTCACCGGCGAGATCCAGCTGACCGAGGCGTTCTCCGATCCGATGCGATCCGATCAGCTGCGTGACGTCGTGACGCGCCTGCAGCCCGCCGGTGTCCAGTTCCCGACCGCGGGCGACCCGGGCACCCTCGCCGGCGCTCTGCTCGGTTCGGTGGCGTTGCTGAACAAGGACAACGCGCAGCCGCAGTCCACGCCGGTGGAACTGGCGGCCGCGCTCGGCGGGCTCACCGACGGCGGTTTCCTCAAGACCGGCGGCGACGTGAAGCCCGCGCAGCTCGCGATCGTGCTCACCGGCTCCAAGTACACCGGCGACGGCGCGGGTGACCGCGCTTCGACCGTCGCGCGCTTCGCCGCGCAGCTCGACCGTTCCGGCGCGGGCACCGTCCTCGCGGGCGACATGGGATCGGCAGACGGCACCGGCGCGATCGGCGTCGTCCGTGCCGACACCTCGTCGACCTCCATTCTGTCCACTGTGGACAACGCGGACACCGCGGCGGGCCGGGTCACCACGATCATGGCGCTGCGCGAGCAGCTCGAAGGCGGCGCGGGACGTTACGGCATCGCGGGCAACGCCCAGGCTCCCGCTCCCGGGATCGCCGCCGACGGCAACTGACTAACCGCGTGGAAGGGCGCCGGGCCAGACGCGGTTCTTGGGCAGCGGGCGGGCGTAGGAGCCGGCCCGGCTGGTCTTGAGGTTCAGCGCCACCAGGGATTCGGCGAGGCGGACCGCGGCGGCGACGCCGTCGATCACCGGGATGTCCAGCATCGCGGAGATCCGCCGGTCCAGTCCGGTCATCCCGGCGCAGCCCAGGACGAGGACCTCCGCGCCCGCGTCCCGGGCCCGGCGCCCGGCGGTCAGGAGCGCCGACTCCGTCCGGCGTTCGTCGGTCAGTTCGAGGACGCCGAGCCCGGCGCCGAGGACGCCGACGCAGTTCTGTGCGACGCCGGACGCGTGCAGGCTGTCCTCGATGAGCCCGCAGGTTCTGTCCAATGTGGTCACGACGCCGTAACGTCTTCCCAGCAGGCAGGCCAGATGCGCGGCCGCTTCGGTGATGTCGACGACGGGGACGTCGAGCAGTTCCCTGGCGCCTTCCCGTCCATGCTCGCCGAAACCGGCCATCACGAGCGCGTCGAACGGTTCGTCCAGCCCGTTCAGGAGGTCGAGGACGGCCGCGGCGCTCAGGAAGCTGTCCAGCCAGCCTTCCGCGGATTCCGGGCCCCACAACGGCGTTCTGGTGAGGATTTCGGTGCCTGGGCTCGCCGCGGCTCGGGCGCCCGCTTCGATCTCCTTGGTCATCGCTTCGGTGGTGTTGCAGTTGGTGACCAGGATCCGCATCACGCCACCCGCTGTTTCCGCGAGACGGCGAAGTACAGCGCGGCCGCGGACGCGGTGCCGATGAACCACGAGTACGGCGCGGCGGGGGCGAAGAACGGCACCAGCGCGATGACCGCGGACAGCGCCGCGGTCGGCAGGAAAGTGACCATCGCCCGCGGGTTGAAACCCCGTTCGTAGTGGTACGGCGAATCAGGTCCGGCCACGAACAGCTTGTCGACGTCGATCCGGCCACGTTTCACCAGGTAGTAGTCCACGATCATGATGCCGAACAGCGGGCCGAGGAAGGCGCCGAGACCGCCGAGGAAGTAGTTGACCACCGCGGGGGAGGAGTACAGCTTCCACGGCAGCACGCACAACGCCGCGACCGCGCTGATCATCCCGCCGATGGTGAAGGTGATCCGTTTCGGCCAGATGTTGGCCAGGTCGTAGGCGGGGGAGACGAAGTTCGCGACGATGTTCACGCCCATGGTGGCGATGGCGAAGGTCAGCGCGCCGATGATCAGCACGGGCGTGTTGTCGATGCGGGCCAGCAGCTCGGCCGGGTCGGTGATGGCGTCGCCGAACACCTGGAGGCTGCCGGCGGTGACGAGCACGGACAGCAGCGCGAACGCCGTCGAGTTGATCGGGAGACCCCAGAAGTTGCCGCGCCGCACCGTCTTCTGGTTCGGGGCGAACCGGGAGAAGTCGCAGAAGTTGAGCATCAGGGTGCCGTAGATCGACAGGATCAGGCCCACCGCGCCGAACCACTGCCGCACTTGCTCCCCTGTGGACAGTGCCTTCGGGTTGCCGGTCAAGGAGATGTTCCACTCGGCGGCGGCCAGGACCCACACCGCGAGCGCGATCATCACGACCCAGATGCCGGGACCGCACCAGTCCTGGAACTTGCGCACCGCCTCCATGCCGCGGGTCAGCACCAGCGCCTGCGCGAGCCACAGCGCGATGAAACAGATCCAGCCGAGCGCGTGGAGGCCGAGGAAACCCACCTCTGTCAACGGTTTCAGCCCGGGATCGATCGCGAGCACGAGCAGCGTGATGGCCACGGACGCGAGATAGGTCTGGATGCCATACCAGAAGATCGCGATGATCGCGCGGATCAGCGCGGGCAGGTTCGCGCCGAAGGTGCCGAAACTGATGCGGGCGACGACGGGGAAGGGGACACCGGTCCGCTGCCCGATCCGGCCCATCAGGTTCATGCCGAAGTAGATGAGCACGAAGCCGGTCAGCAACGCGGTGAACACCTGCCACGCCGAGAGGCCGAGTACGAACAGGCCCGCCGCGAAGGTGTAATTGCCGAGGTTGTGCACGTCCGACATCCACAGCGCGAAGATGTCGTAGACCTTCCAGCGGCGTTCTTTCGCCGGGGCGAGATCTTCGTTCCAAAGCCGGGGATCGGGCTGATCAGCTGCTTGCGTTTGGGTCCGGGCGGCTGGGGCGGCGGTCATGCGGGCCTCCGATCGACGGGGAGCTCCGGTCGATTTGGTATCCCAAAATTTGGCATCCCAAATATCACCCCGCAGTGGCCCGCCGTCAAGGTTTCAGCCGATAAACTCGGGTTACGGGCTGTTACGGCAGTGTTGAGAGAGGGGGGCGGGTGGCCGAGGAAGGACCGCGGCAGCCGCTGGCCGCGACCCGGCAGCGGGTCCGGGACGAGCTGCGCGAACGGATCCTCACCGGACGGTTGAAGCCGGGGGACCGGCTGGTCGAACGCGAGCTCGCCGAGGACCTCGGCGTCTCGCGGGTCCCGGTGCGCGAGGCTATCCGCAGCCTGGAAGCGGAAGGATTCCTCGCCGTCCAGTCACCCCGGCGCATCGTCGTGCGCCAGCTGGCGAAGGCCGACGTCGAGGAGCTGTTCGACGTCCGGGAGGCACTCGAAGGGCTCGCCGCCGGGCTGGCCGCCGAACGGGCGGGCAAAGCGGAACTCCGCGCTCTCGAACGTCTCCTCGCCGACGCCGCCCGCGCCACCGAAAGCGGCGACCCGGCCCGCATCACCTCGCTCAACACCCGCTTCCACGACCAGATCGTCGCGCTGGCGGGCAACGGCCTGCTGCACGAGATCCTCCGCCCGCTCGAAGGCAGGCTGCGCTGGCTCACCAGCCAGAACGAGCACTGGGGCGAGCTGCTCGGCGAGCACCGCCGCCTCTACGACGCGATCGCTTCGGGCGACGCCGATCGCGCGCGGGCCCACGCCGTCGAGCATGTGCGGGTCAACCGGCAGGTCACGCTGAAGGCGCTGTTCCCGGAGGATGACGGAGAACGCTCCGCCGGCTGAATCGGACATGTCAGACTTCCGGCATGATCACCGACGAACAACGGGCCGCCCGCACCGCGCGGGCGGTGGCCGCCGCGGTCTCGGCGGGCCGCGACCTCGGCCTGGCCGTCACTGAACCCGAGGTCCTCTACGACGTTTTCTCCGTCATCGTGCGCCTGGCGCCCTCGCCGGTCGTCGTGCGCGTGCCGACCGTGCTGCCACGCACGACGACGCCGGAGACGCAGCTGACCGATCAGCGGCGTGAGCTCGCCGTCGCCGCCTGGCTGGGCGAAAGGGGCCTCCCGGTCGTCAAGCCGAGCCCGCTGGTTCCGGCGGAACCCGTGCAGCGGGACGGTTTCTCGATGACGTTCTGGGAGCTCGTCGAATTCGTCGAGGACGCGAACCTGGCCGTGGCGTACACGGCGGAGCTCGTCGCCAAGTTGCACGCCGCGCTCCGCGACTACCCCGGCGAGCTGGCGTTCCTGAACGGCCTCGACCCGTTCATCCCCGACGGTCTCGCGCAGCTCGAAGGGCGGCCGGACCTGCTCGACCCCGCCGACCTCGACCGCGCCCGCCGCGAATGGGAGGTCCTCCGGCCACTGCTGGAATCGGAGGAAGCCTTCGCGAAGGCGTTCCCCGGTGTCACCGTCCAGCCGATCCACGGCGACGCGCCGGGCTACAACCTGATCGTCACCACCGAAGGCGATCTCTACTCCGACTTCGAGCTGGTCAATCGCGGCCCGATCGAGCGCGACCTCGCCTTCAACGGCCCCGAAGGCATCGAGGCGTACAACGCCGCCGCCGAAGAACTGGGCCTGCGCAAGGTCGACGAAGCCGTACTGAAGACGACCGAGGCCGTGAGCAGGCTTCAGCTGGTCGCGTGCCTGGCGATGGCGCCCGACCTGCCGATGCTGCTGGAAGGCACGAAGCCGATGATCGACCTGTGGCGCGATTCGCCGTTCGCGGGCGGGATCGCCTAGCCGAGCATCGAGGTCCAGGCTTCGGCGAAGCCGGGGAAGGTCTTCCCGACCGTCCCCGGGTTCTCCACCTCGACGCCTTCGACGCGCAGCCCCAGGACGGCCGCCGCCATCACCAGGCGGTGGTCGTCGTAGGTGTGGAACTTCCCGCCGTGCAGCGGCGCCGGCGTGATCCGGAGCCCGTCCTCGGTCTCGCGGACGTCGGCGCCGAGCGACGAGAGTTCGGTGGCCAGCGCGGTCAGCCGGTCGGTCTCGTGGCCGCGCAGATGCGCCACCCCGGAGATGATCGACGGCCCCTCGGCGAGGCACAGCAGCGCCGCGATCACCGGCGTCAGCTCGCCGACGTCGTGCAGATCCAGTTCGACCCCGGGGATCGTGCCGCTGCCGGTGACCGTCAGGCCGCCCGCGTCGAGTTCGGCCGTCGCGCCGAGGACCGGCATCAGGCTGCGAAGCCAGTCCCCCGGCTGGGTAGTGCGCTGCGGCCAGCCCGCGATCCGCACCGTGCCGCCGGTCGCGAGCGCGGCGGCGACGAACGGCGCCGCCGTCGACAGGTCCGGCTCGACGATGTACTCGGGGCAGGAAAGCCTTGTCGGGGCGACGTGGAACTCGGCGCCCTCACGCTCCACAGTGGCCCCGAAACGGCGGAGCATCTCGGCGGTCATCGCGATATGCGGTTCGCTCGGCACCGCGCCGCCGACCAGGCGCACGGTGACGCCTTGCTGGAACGACGGCCCGGCGAGCAGCAGCGCGGACAGGAACTGGCTCGACGCCGAGGAATCCAGATCGACCTTCCCGCCGCGCAGACCGCCTTCGCCGTGGACGGTGAACGGCGGGGCCTCGCGACGGTCGTCGTCGATGCGGGCGCCGAGACCGCGCAACGCCTTCAGCAGTGGCCCGATCGGACGGCGGCGGATCGCCTCGTCGCCGTCGAACAGCGCCGGGCCGGTGCCCAGCGCGGCGAGCGCGGGGGTGAACCGCGCGACCGTGCCCGCGTTGCCGAGTTCCACCCGGACGGTCTCCTCGGGATGGATGCGGCCGGGGCCGAGCGGGTGCACGAGGTAGCCGCCGATGCTGCCCTGCGAATGCGCGCCGAGGGCGTAGATGGCGCCGAGCATCAGCCGCGCGTCCCGGGAGTCGAGCGGGGTCCGTACCCGCGTCGGCGCGCTGGCGAGCGCGGCGAGGACGTAGGCCCGGTTGGTGATCGACTTCGACCCGGGAACGCGGATGTCGGCGTCCAGCGGGCCTTCCGCGACCGGTGCGGTCCAGGTGTCGTGCGCGTCTGTCACCTCGCGAGGGTAGCGGTTTTCCACTCCATCGGACGCTTGCGGCGTGGCCGGTGAGCGCTTCGGCGGGCGTGCGATAAGGTGGAAGCCCGTGGGACTTCAGTCGCGGGCTACCAAGTATGTCTTTGTCACCGGAGGCGTCGCCTCCTCTCTGGGTAAGGGACTCACGGCTTCCAGCCTGGGCCAGCTCCTTACCGCACGTGGGCTCCGGGTCACGATGCAGAAGCTGGATCCGTACCTCAACGTCGATCCGGGCACCATGAACCCGTTCCAGCACGGTGAGGTGTTCGTCACGGACGACGGCGCCGAAACCGATCTGGACATCGGGCACTACGAGCGTTTCCTCGACCGGGCTCTCGACGGCAAGGCCAACGTCACCACCGGGCAGGTGTACTCCGAGGTCATCGCCAAGGAGCGCCGCGGTGAGTACCTCGGCGACACGGTGCAGGTCATCCCGCACATCACCGACGAGATCAAGTCCAGGATCACCGCCGCGGCGGGCGAGGACGAGGACGGGAACAGCCCGGACGTCGTGATCACCGAGGTCGGCGGCACCGTCGGCGACATCGAGTCGCTGCCGTTCCTGGAGGCCTGCCGTCAGGTCCGCCACGACGTCGGCCGCGACCAGTGCTTCTTCCTCCACGTGTCGCTGGTCCCGTACCTCGCCCCGTCGGGCGAGCTCAAGACCAAGCCGACCCAGCACTCGGTCGCCGCGCTGCGCAACATCGGCATCCAGCCCGACGCGCTCGTCTGCCGCGCCGACCGTGAGCTGCCGGAGGACCTCAAGCGCAAGATCGGCCTGATGTGCGACGTCGACACCGAGGCGGTCATCGCCTGCCCCGATGCCCCGTCGATCTACGACATCCCGAAGGTGCTGCACCGTGAGGCGCTCGACGCCTACGTGGTGCGCCGTCTCGGGCTGCCGTTCCGCGACGTCGACTGGACCGTGTGGGGCGACCTGCTCGACCGCGTGCACAACCCGTCGGAGACGGTGCGGGTCGCGCTCGTCGGCAAGTACATCGATCTGCCGGACGCGTACCTGTCGGTGACCGAGGCGCTGCGCGCGGGCGGGTTCGCCCACCGCGCCAAGGTCCAGATCTCCTGGGTCCCCTCGGATTCCTGCGAGACCCCGGCGGGCGCGGCCGCGGCGCTGTCCGATGTGGACGGTGTGCTGGTGCCCGGCGGCTTCGGCGTCCGCGGCATCGAGGGCAAGGTCGGCGCCATCGCCTACGCCCGGACGCACGGGCTGCCGCTGCTGGGCCTGTGCCTCGGCCTGCAGTGCATGGTGATCGACGCGGCGCGGAACCTGGCGGGTATCAAGGACGCGAACTCGGCCGAGTTCGAGGACGGCCCGAACCCGGTCATCTCCACGATGGCCGACCAGCGCGACGTCGTCGCGGGGGAGCGTGACATGGGCGGCACGATGCGGCTCGGCGCCTACATCGCCAAGCTCAAGCCGGGCTCGCAGGTCGCGAAGGCCTACGGCACCACCGAGGTCTCCGAGCGGCACCGTCACCGCTACGAGGTCAACAACGCCTACCGCAAGCGTCTTTCCGAGGCCGGTCTGGTGTTCTCGGGCACCTCGCCCGACGACCACCTGGTCGAGTTCGTGGAGCTGCCCGCCGACAAGCACCCGTTCTTCGTCGGCACCCAGGCGCACCCGGAGCTCAAGAGCCGCCCGACCCGTCCGCACCCGCTGTTCAGCGCGTTCGTGAAGGCCGTCGTGGACCGCAAGGTCGCCGAGCGGCTGCCGGTCGAGCTGCCCGAAGCACCCGCGGTGGCCCGGTGACCGAGCCCGGAACGCACGAGTTCACCGTCGCGTCCACAAGGGACGTCCATATCGGACGCGTCGTGGGGCTGCGGGTCGACGAGGTCGTGATGCCCGGCGGCGGCACGGCTCGCCGTGAGGTCGTCGAGCACCTCGGCGCGGTCGCCGTCGTCGCGCTGGACGCGGACGGCGCGGTGACCCTGATCCACCAGTACCGCCATCCGGTCGGACGGCGGCTGTGGGAACTGCCCGCCGGGCTGATCGACAAGGCGGGGGAGGACCCCGTCGGCGCGGCCAAGCGTGAGCTGGTCGAGGAGGTCGGGCTCGCCGCCGAACGCTGGGAGACCCTCGTCGACGTCGCGGCTTCGCCCGGCTTCACCGACGAGGTCGTGCGCGTCTACCTCGCCCGGGAACTGTCCGAAGTGGACAGGGAGATCCTCGGCGAGGAGGAGGCCGACCTCGTCATGCGGAAGTTCCCGCTCGCCGAAGCGGTCCGGATGGCACTGGCGGGCGAGCTGGTGAACGGGGCGACCGTCGGTGGCGTGCTGGCCGCGCACGCGGTGCTTTCGGGGGCGGCCTCGTCGCGGCCTTCGGACGCTCCTTGGGAGACCCGGCCGACGAAGTTCGCTTCGCGCGGTCTCTAGCGTCTCGTGTCATGAGGGGTCCCCATAGGACGTTTTCCGTCCCATGGGGACCCCTCATGACATTCCGATTCCGGGGAGCCGCAGGTGCTCAGTCGCGGAGACGGTGTCCCTCCGCCTCGGCGCCACCGCTCGCCGGCGGGGCTCGCGTGCGTGGATGGCGAACTCGCGTGGTCAGCCGGACGACACACTCGCGGCCAAGCTCCGACACGTGTCGTCCGGTCCGTCACGCGGAACCAGTCGGTAGTAGGCGCGCGGAAGCTCAGTCGCGGAGGCGTCGGCCCTGCGCGTCGGTGCCACCGTTCGCCAGCAGCACGATCCCGTCGACCACCGGCCAGACCACCCCGATGCCGCACGTGAACACCACGAGCGCCAGCTGGGCGAGCGCGATCCCGACGTGGCCGGTGTAGAAGCGCCCGATCCCGAACGGCAGCACGATCTGCAGGACCCCGGCGGCGACCTTCGACTTCGGCGAGTACGGCAGGATCGCGACGGGCTGCTGGTAGGCGGGGACGAACGGCGGCGGTTCGAACCGAGGCGGTGGCGCGAGGTACGGCGGATGCGGCGCGGGCAGGTCCTGGAAGAGCGGCCGGAGTTCGCCGAGCGTCACGGCCTCGTACGCGGCGAGGACGCGGCCCTCGTATTCGTCCGGCGTGAGCCTCCCCTGGCTGTAGTGGTCGCCGAGCAGTCGCGCCGCCTCTTCGCGCTCGGCGGTGCCGACGCGCATCTCCTCCGGGTCCGGTTGCTGGGACATGCTCCCAAGGTAGCCCGTTTCACACCTGGGACGCCGTACGCGCGGCGAACACCCGAACGGGTCTTCGTCGTCCTAGAGTGTCCGTGTGTCACGGGCTGGCGGTGCCGGAGTCGCCCAGGTGGTCGCCGCTTACCTCGACCATCTGGTGGTCGAGCGCGGAACCGCGCGGAACACCCTCGACAGCTACTCCCGCGACCTGCGCCGGTACACCGCGTATCTCGGCGGCGCCGACGTCGAACGCTTCACCGACGTCACCTCGGCGCACATCACCTCGTTCGGTGCCGCGCTGCGCGAAGGCGATGAGGACCATCAGCCGCTCGCCGCGTCCTCGGCGGCCCGCGCACTGGTCGCGGTGCGGGGGCTGCACAAGTTCGCGCACGCGGACGGCATCACCGAGAACGACCCGGCCCGCGAGGTCCGCCCGCCCGCGGCGGCCAAGCGGCTGCCCAAGGCGCTGCCGGTCACCGACGTGCTGAAACTGCTGGAAACCCCGCCGCCCGAAGGGGAACGGCCGCTGCGGGACCGGGCGCTGCTGGAACTGCTCTACTCCACCGGCGCGCGGATCTCCGAGGCCGTCGGGCTCGACGTCGACGACATCGACGACGCCGAACGGACCGTGCTGCTCGACGGGAAGGGCGGCAAGCAGCGCATCGTGCCGATCGGCCGCCCGGCGCTCGAAGCGGTGCACGCGTATCTCGTCCGCGCGCGGCCGGCGCTCGCCGTCCACGGCCGGGGCACCCCGGCGATGTTCCTGAACGCGCGCGGTTCCCGGCTGTCCCGGCAGAGCGCCTGGCAGGTCCTCAAGGACACCGCGGAATCCGCGGGCATCACGGCGGGGGTTTCCCCGCATACGTTGCGCCATTCCTTCGCGACGCATCTTCTCGAAGGCGGCGCGGACGTCCGTGTCGTACAGGAACTGCTCGGTCACGCTTCGGTGACCACCACCCAGGTGTACACGCTGGTCACGGTCAACACGCTCCGCGAGGTTTACGCGACAGCACATCCTCGCGCGCTCGGCTAATCGACCCGGTCGATCCCGGCGTGCCTCGTTGGCTCGACTCGCGAATCGCGCATAGGCTGCCGAAGATCCTGCCGAAGAGGAGCTTTCGCGTTATGTCGACACCGAACGAGCCGGCGAAGCCGTCCGCGTCCGCCGGTTCGGCTGCCGCGAGCCTCAGCCAGGTGACCATCGCAACCCCCGCCGAACACGACGGCGACGAACCGTCGGAGGACACGATCGCTTCCCGCGGCCGCAAGGCCAAGCGCGCCAAAGAAGTCAAAGAAGCCAAGCAGCAGGAACGGGAGAACGACGGCATCGGCCCGACCGGCCGCCCGTATCGCGAGATCCCCGATCCGCAGCCGCTGGAACGGCACGGCCCCGCTCTGGTGATGGCCATGTGCAACCAGAAGGGCGGCGTCGGCAAGACGACCTCGACCATCAACCTGGGCGCGGCGCTGGCCGAATGCGGCCGCCGGGTACTGCTGGTCGACTTCGATCCCCAGGGCGCGCTTTCGGTCGGCCTCGGCATTCAGCCGCACGAGCTGGACCAGACGGTCTACAACGTCATCATGGAGCGCTCGGTCAGCATCACCGACGTCATCCGGAAGACCCGGGTGGACGGCGTCGACCTGCTGCCGAGCAACATCGACCTGTCCGCGGCCGAGGTCCAGTTGGTCGCAGAGGTAGGGCGCGAACACACTTTGTTACGGGTCCTTCGTCCGGTCATGAACGACTACGACTATGTTCTTGTCGACTGCCAGCCCTCGCTAGGCCTGCTGACGGTGAACGCACTGACCGCCGCGGACGGTGTGATCATCCCGCTGGAGTGCGAGTTCTTCAGTCTGCGAGGCGTAGCGCTCCTGATCGACACGATCGAGAAGGTGCAGGAACGCCTCAACCCCAAACTGGACATCACCGGGATTCTCGCCACCATGTACGACCCGAGAACCCTGCACTCGAAGGAGGTCATGGCGAGAGTGGTGGAGGCATTCGGCGACACCGTGTTCGACACGGTGATCAACCGCACCGTGCGGTTCCCCGAGACGACGGTCGCGGGCGAGCCGATCACGACCTGGGCTCCCAAATCAGCCGGCGCGGCGGCCTATCGCGCGCTGGCACGCGAGGTGATCGCTCGGTGAGCAGGCGAGCTTCCCTGCCCGGAGCGTCCGAACTCTTCAGGATCACCTCCAGCCCGGCCCTCGATCTCCCGCCCGCGCCCGCGCAGCCCGCCCCCTCGACGGGGAACGGCAACGGGAACGGTTCAGGAGACGAAGCGGCACACAAGGACCGGCTGACCCATGCCACGCGCAGTGGTTCGGGACGGACCAAGCACGACGCGAAGATCACCGTCTACGTCTCCGGCGACGAGCTGCTGGCGATGGAGCAGGCCAGGCTGAACCTGCGGGCGAAGCACGGGCTCGTGCTCGACCGCGGCAGGCTGGTCCGCGAGGCGGTGGCGGTCCTGCTGGCCGACTTCGACGCGGCGGGCGAAGAGTCAGTACTCGTCCAGCGATTGCGGGCGGGCGCCGAGGACGGGAAAGAGACCGAGAACTGATGGACGAACCGGCCGCGGCTGCTCCCAGCGGCCCGGAGCCGGTCGAGCGGACAGAAGCAGAGACGGAAGAGACCCCTGTCGTGCACGAGACCGTGCACGGCGGGATGGTCCCCGAAGGACTGGCCAGTGAAGAGCTGAGCACGTCCAAGTTCAAGGTGAACCTGGCGAACTTCCAGGGACCCTTCGATCTGCTGCTCCAGCTGATCTCGCAGCACCAGCTCGACGTCACCGAGGTCGCGCTGCACCGGGTCACGGACGACTTCATCGCCTACACCCGCGCGCTCGGCACGGAATGGAACCTCGACGAGACGACCGAGTTCCTGGTCATCGCGGCGACCCTGCTCGACCTCAAGGCGGCGCGGCTGCTGCCCGCCGCCGAGGTGGAGAGCGAAGACGACCTCGCCCTGCTCGAAGCACGGGACCTGCTGTTCGCGCGCGTGCTGCAGTACCGGGCGTACAAGCAGGTCGCGGCGCTGTTCGGCGAGCTGGAGGCCGGCGCGCTGCGGCGTTACCCGCGGTCGGTCGCGCTCGAAGACCGGTTCATGGGCCTGCTGCCCGAGGTGATGCTCGGTGTCGACGTGGGGAAGTTCTCCGAGATCGCGGTCGCGGTCTTCAAACCGAAGCCGCCGCCGACGGTGTCGATCGCGCACATCCACATGGGCCGGGTCTCGGTGCGAGAGCACGCCGCGCTGCTGCGGCTCAAGCTCGCGGAACGCGGCGAAGCGACCTTTGGCGAACTGGTCGAGGACTGCGAGCACACCGTCGAGATCGTGGCGCGGTTCCTCGCGCTGCTGGAGCTGTACCGGGAGTCCTCGGTCCAGTTCGAGCAGCTGGAGGCGCTCGCCGAACTGCACGTGCGCTGGACCGGCGGGTCCGTGGCGGAGGCGTCGGTGGCGGCCGAGCAGGACCGCGCCGCCGCTGAGGACGAGGAGTACGGGTGAACCCCGAAGAGACTGAGAACACTGAAGCACCCGAGACCCCCGAAGAGGCTTCGGCACCTGAGGTGCCCGAAACGACAGACAATGCCGAGCCTCCTGCCGACGAAGGGCTCGTCGCGGCCGGTGACGGCGACTACCCCGACGTCGCCTCCGACGAGGCGCTCGAAGCGGCTCTCGAGGCGCTGCTCCTGGTCGTGGACTCGCCGATCAACGAGGAATCGCTCGCCGAGACCGTCGGCCAGCCCGTGTCGCGGGTGACCGTGGCGCTGCGCACGATGGCGCAGAAGTTCACCGACCGGACCAGCGGAATCGACCTGCGCCGAGTCGGCGAAGGGTGGCGGTTCTACACTAGGGACGTCTATGCCCCGTTCGTGGAGAAGCTTCTGCTCGACGGCCAGCGTTCCAAGCTGACGCGAGCCGCACTGGAGAGCCTCGCCGTGATCGCCTACCGGCAGCCGGTGACCAGGGCCAGGGTCGCCGCCGTCCGGGGTGTGAACGTGGACGGGGTGATCAGGACGCTGCTGGCGCGCGGCCTGATCGAGGAGATGGGGACCGACCCCGAAACCACTGGCACGCTGTACGTGACGACCGAGCTGTTCCTGGAGCGACTGGGCCTGTCGTCCCTGGCCGACCTTCCGCCCATCGCTCCGTTGCTACCCGAAGTGGACACCATCGATGACATCTGACCCGCATCCCGACGGCATTCGGCTGCAGAAGGTCCTTTCGCAGGCAGGCGTCGCCTCGCGGCGCGCGGCCGAGGACCTGATCGTGCGCGGTCGCGTGAGCGTGGACGGCAAGGTGGTCACCGAACTCGGCCGCCGGGTCGATCCGGACAACTCCGTGATCCACGTCGACGGCACCCGCGTCCAGGTCCGCGAGGACCTCGTCTACCTCCTGCTGAACAAGCCCAAGGGCGTGCACAGCACGATGAACGACGACCGCGGCCGCCCGTGCGTCGGCGACTACCTGCGCGGCCGGTACGAGGAGACGCCCGGCATCGTGCACGTCGGCAGGCTCGACGAGAACACCGAAGGCCTCCTGCTGCTCACCAACGACGGCGATCTCGGCCACCGGCTGATGCACCCGTCGTTCCGCGTGCTGAAGACCTACTTCGCCGAGGTCGAGGGCATCGTCCCGCGCGGACTCGGCAAGGAACTGCGGGCGGGCTTCGAGCTGCCGGACGGCATCGTGAAGGTCGACCAGTTCCGGGTCAAGGACATGCTGGCCGGGCGGACCCAGATCGAACTGGTCATCCACGAGGGCCGCAAGCACATCGTGCGGCGGCTGATGGCGGCCACCGGCCACCCGGTGCGCAAACTGGTCCGGACCGCGCTGGGCGACGTCCAGCTCGGCGCGCAGCGGTCGGGCTCGATCCGGCGGCTGAACCGGGGCGAGGTCGGCTCGCTCTACCGCGCCGTCGATCTGTAACCAAGACTTTCCGCTCTACTGCGCCGCTGATCATCGCGTTTAGCTCTTCCTGACGGGCTTTCGGCCGACGGGGAAGGGCTCAACCGTGAAAAGAGTCGTGCTGGCAGGGATTTTGGCGGTCGCCGCGGCGGTGGTCGCGGCTCCGCAGTCCGCGGCGAAACCGCGGGGCAGCGAACCGGTCTACGACTTCGCCCAGGCCGTCCGCGAGACGGCCTGGGTCGACATCGGCCTCGACGGGGACGGTGACGGCCGTTCGGACCGGGTCGCCGCCGACATCATCCGGCCGAAGGAACCGGCGGCGCAGGGCAAGAAGGTCCCGGTCATCATGGACGCGAGCCCGTACTACTCGTGCTGCGGCCGCGGCAACGAGAGCGAGCTCAAGACCTACGACTCGGCGGGCAGGCCGGTCGGGTTCCCGCTCTACTACGACAACTTCTTCGTGCCCCGCGGGTACGCCGTGGTCCTGGTGGATCTGGCCGGTACCAACAAGTCCCGCGGCTGCACCGACATCGGCGGGCCGTCGGACGTCAACTCCGCGCGCAAGGTCGTCGACTGGCTCAACGGCCGGGCGAACGGCTACACGACGGCCACGGGGTCGGCGAGGACCAACGCGTCCTGGTCGACGGGCGCGGTCGGCATGATCGGGAAGTCCTACGACGGCACGGTGGCCAACGGCGTCGCCGCGACCGGCGTCGACGGGCTCAAGACCATCGTGCCGATCGGCGCCATCAGCTCCTGGTACGACTACTACCGCTCCGACGGCGCGAGCCTACGCCAGGGCAGCCCGGCGGGGCTGGCGCAGACCGTGTCCCAGCGCAACGGCGGGCAGAACTGCGGCGCGGCGAACCAGAAGCTCACCGCGGGCGCGACCTCGAACGGCGACTACAACTCGTTCTGGCTCGACCGTGACTACGTCCAGAGCGCCTCGAAGGTGAAGGCCAGCGTGCTCGCTTCGCACGGCCTGGGCGACCTGAACGTCAAGACGATCAACTTCGGGCAGTGGTGGGAAGCGCTGAACGTCGAGCGCAAGGTGTGGCTGACGCAGGCCGGGCACGTCGACCCGTTCGACTACCGGCGTTCGGCGTGGGTCGACACCCTGCACAAGTGGTTCGACCACTACCTGCTCGGCGTCGACAACGGCATCGAGAAGACCCCGGGCGCGAGCGTGGAACGCGAACCCGACGTGTGGGTGGACCAGCCCGCGTGGCCCGCGGGTAACGCGGTCACCCTGCGTCCCTCGTCCGGAAGCACGCCGGGTGTCGGCACGTTGGGCACGACCGCGGGAACGGGCACGGCGTCGTTCACGGACTCGTCCGGCCAGTCTTCGACCGGCTGGGCCGCGAGGCCGACGGAGACCGCGAGCGGACGAGTGCTGTTCAGCACCGGCGCGCTCGCGAAGGACCTCCAGATCTCCGGGACGTCGAAGGTGACCGTGACCGCGACGCCGTCGACGTCCGCCGCGCGGCTTTCGGCGATCCTAGTGGACTACGGACCGGCGACCATCCGGAACTACACCGGGTCCAAGGAAGGCATCAAGAACGAGATGACCCAGTCGTGCTGGGGTTCGAGCTCGCCGGGCAACGACGCCTGCTACCTGGACACGAGCACGGACTCGGTCTCGGTGGGACTGAACATCATCAGCCGGGGCTGGGCGGATCTGGCCAACTACCGGTCGCTGAGCCAGGAGTCGCCGCTGACGCCGGGGCAGCCGTACACCATGACGTTCCGGCTGGCGAGTACGGACCACGTCGTCCCGCAAGGACATCAGCTCGCGCTGATCATCGGCGGGACGGACGGTTCGTTCATCTCGGGACCGTCGCAGTACCCGAAGATCACGGTGGACCTCGGCAAGACGTCTCTGGCGCTGCCCGTCGTGGGCTCGGGTCCGGCGGCCGTTCCGGCGGCGCTTCCGGTGGCTCCGGCGCAGATCGCCCCGGCGACCGTTTCGGGGCTTGAGCGCGGCTAAGTCGTTCTCAGCCCCGGTCCGTGAAGGCCTCCTTGAGGGACTCTGGGTCCCTCAAGGAGGCCTTCACGGACTTAAGGTGT
>NZ_JBFBGL010000090.1:0-24800 GCF_040684635.1 Amycolatopsis sp. NPDC089917
AGACGATCAACTACTCGCAGGGCGCGGTACACCAGATGACCCGCACCAACGTCTGCGCGGAACCCGGCGACTCCGGCGGTTCCTTCATCACCGGCTCGGGTTAGAACCCGAATCGCCACTCACGACCCACCCGGCCGACTAGTTTGGTGACACCGTTTTAAAACAGTGTTATCTTTTTCTTCGCCCCCCCACGGCGAAGGGAAACACCATGGAAGGCCCGATCAGGCTGTTCACCGTCATCGCGCTCGTATCGCTGCCGACGGTGATGTACGGCGGTTACGCGCTGATGGGCGTGCTGCGCGACCGGAAACTGACCGAGCACCAGCGCGGGATGTTCCGCGCCGGTCACGCCCACGCCGGCGTCCTGCTGGTCCTCGCGCTGGTCGCGCTCCAGATCCTCGGGCAGACCGGCCTTCCGGACGCCGCGTTGTGGATCGTCTGCTTCCTGCTGCTGTTCGGCGTGCTCGCCCAGTCCGGCGGCTTCTTCCTGCACCTGGCACCCGGCAAGGGCAAACTCGGCGGCCGTGTCACCAGCGCCGGGGCCGTCCTGCTCGGGGCGGCGATCCTGACCACCGCGTACGGCGTGGCCTTCCCCTGACAAAAGCCCTGGCGGCCGCTCGTTAAGCTGGTTGACGTGCCTGAATACCTGCCGACAGCCCCCGCCAAGGGGACCCGCGACTTCCTGCCCGCCGAGATGTCCGTCCGGACGCAGGTGTTCGGCCATCTCTACGACGTGCTCGAACTGCGGGGTTTCCTCCGCTACGACGGGCCGATCCTCGAACCCGCCGAGATCTACGAGCGGAAGTCCGGGCAGGAGATCGCGGACCAGCAGCTGTACACGCTGACCACCAAGGGCGGCGAGCGGCTGGCGCTGCGCCCGGAGATGACGCCGTCGGTCGCCAGGATGATCGCGGGCAACGCCAAAGCGCTGCAGTTCCCGGTGCGCTGGTACAGCCACCCGAACTGCCACCGCTACGAGCGGCCACAGCGCGGGCGGGTCCGCGAGCACTGGCAGATCAACGCGGACATCTTCGGTTCGGACAGCGCGAACTGCGAGATCGAGATCTTCGAGCTGATCCACGACATGATGGACGCGCTCGGGGCGACCCCGGACATGTTCCAGGTGCGCGCGAACGACCGGAACCTGCTGTCCTCGGCGCTCACCGACATCGTCGGCGTGACCGCGGAGCAGCTGCCGCAGGTGTTCACCCTGGTGGACCGCTGGGAGAAGTCGGACCGCGCGAAGCTGAGCGACACCGCGACCGAGATCGGCCTGACCGAGAAGCAGTTCGAGAAGCTGGCCGAGATCCTGTCGTCCGGCACCGCGCTGCTCGACGAGCTGCCCGAGCAGGTCAAGGAGAACTCGAACCTGGTGAAGGTGCTCAACAGCGGCGCCGCGAACCTGATCAAGTTCGATCCGATGATCGTGCGCGGGCTCGCGTACTACACGTCGACCGTGTTCGAGGTCTTCGACACCTCCCCGGAGAACCGTCGCGCGCTCTTCGGCGGCGGCCGGTACAGCGACCTGGCGTCGCTGTTCACGTCGCAGCAGATCCCCGGGATCGGCTTCGGCATGGGTGACGTCACGCTGATCGACTTCCTCGACACCCACGGCCTGACGCCGAAGCCGCGCAGTGAGGCCGACGTCGTGGTGATCCCGGTGGTCGAGGAGCTCACCGACGCCGCGCGCGAGGTCGCGGGACGGCTCCGTAAGGCCGGGCTGCGCACGTCCACGCCCGTCGAACTCCGCAAGCTGGGCAAGGAACTCACCCGGGCCGACAAGGCCGGGGCGCGGGCCGTGGTGATCGTCGGCCAGGAGGATTGGGACGCCGGGAACGTGACGGTGCGGGGGCTCGCGACGCGCGAGCAGCAGACCGTCGCCGTCGACGGTGTCGTCCCGGCGGTCACGTCCTTGGTCTGACAGGACCCCGATCTGCCTACGCGTCGTCGGCGGCGGCGTTGGCGCGGTCGATCTCGGCCATGTGCCGCTCGGCCCAGGTCCGGAGCTCGGCCAGCGGGGTTTCCAGCGACAGTCCCAGCTCGGTGAGCCGGTAGTGCACTCGTGGTGGCACTACCGGTTCCACCCGGCGGGCGACCAGGCCGTCGCGGACCAGGCTGTGCAGGGTCGTCGACAGCATCTTCTGCGAGACGCCGGGAATCCGCCGCTTCAACTCGGCGAACCGCACCTCGTCCGGCGCGGCCTCGGCGAGCACCTTGACCACCATCGACGTCCACTTCGTGCCGACGCGGTCCAGCAGCCGGCGCGTCGGGCACTCGGGATCGAACAGGTCGCCACGCCCGGCGCCCTTCGGCCTAGTGGTCACCTGAACCTCACCACCTGTCGACGAAGTGCCTTCTTGGCGGCATCGCCTGGGTTACCTATCGTTTTCTGGTAACCAATGGTAACCCCAGGAGGCCTTCGTGTCGCACACCCGGATCGCCGTCAACGGCATCCACGTCAACGTCGCCACGGCGGGCAGCGGCCCGGCGGTCGTGCTGCTGCACGGTTTTCCGCACACCTGGCGGCTCTGGAGCGAGATCATCGGCCCGCTGTCGTCGCGCTACCGGGTCATCGCCCCGGATCTGCGCGGGTTCGGCGCCAGCACCCGCGCCCAGGACGGGTACGACGCCGTCACCATGGCCGCCGACGTCGAGGGAATCCTCGACGCCCTCGCCGAACCCACCGCGGCCGTGGTCGGGATCGACGCCGGTACCGGTGTCGCGGTCATGCTCGCCCTGCGGCGCCCCGACCGGGTACGACGGCTGGTCGTCATGGAAGGGCTGGTGGGCTCACTTCCCGGCGCCGAGGACTTCCTCACCGCCGGTCCACCCTGGTGGTTCGGATTCCATGCCGTCCCCGGTCTCGCCGAGACGGTCCTAGCCGGCAACGAGGCGCGGTACATCGACTGGTTCCTCACCGCGGGCACCCGCGGCCGCGGTGTGCCGGCGGACGTCCACACCGCGTTCGTCGACGCCTACACCGGGCGCGATGCCCTCCGCTGCGCCTTCTCCTTCTACCGGGCGCTGCCCGCCAGCGCCCGCCAGTTCGACGAGGCCGTGGCCGACGGCAGGCTCACCGCGCCCACTCTGGCGATCGGCGCGCACCCGGTCGGCGACGCGCTGGAACGACAGCTACGCCCCATCGCCGACGACCTCACCGGACACGTCATCCCGGAGTGCGGCCACATCATCCCCTTGGACCGGCCCCAGGAACTGCTCGGTCTCCTCGCGCCCTTCCTCGCGGCCGGATGACGGCAAAGCCGGCGCCCTCTTGCGGGGCGCCGGCTTTCGTCGTCTTCAGCGTGACAGCGTCCGCAGGGACGCTTCGGGGTACCGCTCCCCCGCGACCGCGTCGGCCGGGACCGCCGCCTCGATCGCGGCCATGTCTTCGGCGGTCAGCTTCAGGCCGACGGCCGCGACGTTCTCTTCGAGATACTTACGGCGCTTCGTCCCCGGGATCGGCACGACGTCGTCACCCTGGGCCTGCACCCAGGCCAGCGCGAGCTGTCCCGCGGTGACGCCCTTCTGCTCGGCCAGCGCGCGCAGCGCCTCGACGATCGCCAGGTTCCGCTCCAGGTTGCCCTCGGCGAAACGCGGCTGGGTCGTCTGCCGGAAGTCACCGTCCGCGAAGTCCTCTTTGGACTTGAAGCGGCCGGTGAGGAAACCGCGCCCCAGCGGGGAATACGGCACCAGCCCGATGCCGAGCTCCCGGCAGGTCGGGACGACCTCGTTCTCGATGTCGCGCGACCACAGCGACCATTCCGTCTGCACCGCCGTCACCGGATGCACCGCGTGCGCCCGCCGGATCGTCTCCGGACCGGCCTCGGACAGCCCGATGTGGCGGATCTTCCCCTGCTCGACCAGCGAGGACAACGCGCCCGCGGTCTCCTCGATGGGCACGTCCGGGTCGACCCGGTGCTGGTAGTAAAGGTCGATGTGATCGACGTTCAACCGGCGCAGCGACGCCTCGACCTGTTGCCGCACATAGAATTCGTCGCCGCGGATACCGCGCTTCGAGGGATCCGCCTCGTCGCGCACGATGCCGAACTTGGTCGCCAGCACGACCTTGTCCCGTTTGCCTGCCAGCGCGCGGCCGACCAGGTCCTCGTTGCGGCCGAAGCCGTACATGTCGGCGGTGTCGACCAGGGTCACGCCGAGGTCGATCGCGCGGTGGATCGTCGCGATCGATTCGGTGTCGTCACCTTGGCCGTAGAACTCGCTCATGCCCATGCAGCCGAGCCCCTGCGCGCCGACTCGCAGCGTGCCGAGCCCGCGGGTGGGCAGGGTGGAACCCGTCATGATCTCTCTCGCAATTCTCTGGTTTCTTACTTGCCGGCCGCGCGGGCGAGCCGCTCCGGGTAGCGCTCGCCGGCGATCGCCTCGACGGGCGCGGCCTTCTCGATGGCCTCGATGTCCACTTCGGACAGTTCCAGTTCCGCGGCGGCGGCGTTCTCTTCGAGGTACTTGCGCCGCTTGGTGCCCGGGATCGGCACGACGTCGTCGCCTTGCGCCTGGACCCACGCCAGCGCGAGCTGCCCGGCGGTGACGCCCTTCTGCTCGGCCAGCGCGCGCAGCGCCTCGACGATCGCCATGTTGCGCTCGAAGTTGCCCTCGGCGAAGCGCGGCAGCCCGCGGCGCAGGTCGTCCTCCGGCAGGTCCTTCACCGACGTCACGCTGCCGGTGAGGAAGCCGCGGCCGAGCGGCGAGAACGGCACGACGCCGATACCCAGCTCGCGAGTGGTGGAGCGGATCTCGCCCTCGATGCCGCGGGTCCACAGCGACCATTCGCTCTGGAGCGCCGTCACCGGGTGGACGGCGTGCGCGCGACGGATCGTCTCGGCACTGGCCTCGGAGATCCCGGCGAACCGGATCTTGCCCTCCTCGACCAGCTCCGCGAGCGCGCCCCAGGTCTCCTCGACCGGCGTATTCGGGTCGACGCGGTGCTGGTAGTAGAGGTCGATGTGGTCGACGTTCAACCGGCGAAGGGACTCTTCGCAGCTCTGCTTGACGTACGCCGCGTCGCCGCGGGCGGACATCCCGCCGTCCTTGTCCCAGACGATGCCGAACTTGGTCGCCAGCACGACCTGGTCCCGCTTGCCCGCGATGGCCCGGCCGACCAGCTCCTCGTTCGCGCCGGCGCCGTAGACGTTCGCGGTGTCGAGCAGGTTCACGCCCAGTTCGAGGGCGCGGTGGACGGTGGCGATCGACTCCGTGTCGTCGTCGCGGACGCCGTAGGCCTGGCTCATCCCCATGCAGCCGAGACCCTGGGTCCCGACTTCCAGACAGCCGAGCCTCCTGGTGCTGATCACGCTGAAATTCCCTCCACGGTGGCCGCGGTGCCGAGCACCGTGCGCTCCACCTGGTCGTAGTGGTCGATCTTGTAGTCGAGGATGTCGAGGCAGGTCTGCAGCTCGGCGATCCGGTCGGCGACCGATTTGCGCTGGTCGACGAGGATCGCCTTGCGCCGCCCCGCGCTCGCCGTCCCGTGGTGGCGCAGGGAGGCGTACTCCCGCATCCGCTTGATGGGCATCCCGGTCAGGCGCAGCTTGGTCAGGAACCCCAGCCACCCGAGGTCGTCGTCGGTGTAGGCGCGGCGCCCCGCGGCGTCCCGTGCCGGGGGCTCGACGAGTTTGATGCGCTCGTAGTACCGGAGAGTGTCGATGGACAGTCCGCTACGTCGCGCGGCTTCCGCTATCGAGTAGCTCATGTGAACGACAGTACGACCTGGAGTGCGCTCCAGGTCAACTCCGAATCCGAGCGATTGATAACAGCGTTGCGTTACCCTGTGATCATGCCCCGTCCCAGGACGCACGACGAGAACCTCCGGCTGAAACTGCTGGACCGCGCCGGTGAGCTCATCTCGGCCGACGGCCCGAAGGCCCTCAGTCTCCGCAAACTGGCCGCCGACGTCGGCACGTCCACCACCGCGGTCTATTCACTCTTCGGCGGGAAAACGGATCTGGTCGGCGCCCTCTTCGTCGAGGGCTTCCGCCGCTTCGGGCTCCGGATGTCGGGCGTCTCGCGGACGGGCGACCCGGTCGAGGATCTCGTGCGGCTCGGCGTCGCCTACCGCGAAAGCGCGCTGGCCGATCCGCACCTCTACGCGATCATGTTCACGAAGTCGGTGCCGGGTTTCGAACCGGCGGAGGAGACGTCCGGCCAGGCTCGCGCCACGATGGCGCCGCTGGAGGACACGATCCGCGCCGCCGTCGCCGACGGCGTCTTCCTCGACGTGCCGCCCGAGGTCGTCACGGTGGCCTGCTGGGGATTCGTGCACGGGCTCGTGTCGCTGGAGCTGAACGGGAACCTGCCGGACGAGTTCACCGTGAGCGCGGCTTACGAGACCGCGCTGCGGGCGAACGCCTCCGGCTGGCTGCGCCGCTGACGCCCACCCCGCCGGATCGCGTTTAGCGGGCTAAACGCGATCCGGGGTCAGGTGAGCGGGAGGGTGCCCTGGTAGAGCGTCTTTCCTCCGGCGTCGAGAGCCACGATGCCCACCTGCGCGTTCGGGTCCATCGCTCCGGGGATCTCCGGTCGCCAGACCGCGAAAGTCCCGTCGGTCACCGCCGCGTCGACCTTCTTCCCCGCCCCGAAATCGAGCTTCACCGTGGTCGCGGCCCGCGGAACGGCCCCGAGGAACGGAGTCTGCGGGTTGCCGGTTCCGCCCTGCTCGGAGCCACCGAGCGTTTCGGTCGAAAGCCTGCGCACCGCCGGATGCCCGGAACCCAGGTCGGGGAAGAGGCGGTAGTACTCGCTCTCCCCATCGTGATAGCCGAGCCCGCCTTGGCAGACGACGATCCTGTCGCCGAGCCGGGCGACGACCACCTTGACGTCCTTGCCTTCGAGCAGCGTGCCGACCTCGTACCCGTCCTCGTCGGGCAGCGTTTCGGCCCCCTCGGCGACGCACGTCTTGAAGAACTCCCCGGCCGGCGTGTCCCGCGCGGGCACCGTGGGCGGGATGCGGTCCATGTCCGTCGCGGCCGGCTCGGGTGCGGGTCGAAGGGCGTGAGGCCCGACGCCGCTCCCGTCTCCCGGCGCCCCGGTGTACGGCCCGACCGAGTACGTCGTCTGCGAAGGGGAGGTCTGCGAAATCACCACGAACAGGTTCCCGTTCCGGAAGACGTTCACGTCTTCCGAGCCGGTCGAGTCCGCGGTCCGGGAGAAGAGCACCATCTTCTCCCAGCCGGGGTCCACCACCCCCGCGATCGTCCCGGCGCGGCTCGTCAGCAACGCGGCTGTCTTGGTCCCGGTGGCGTAGAGCGGGGCGGCCGTGGGGTCGGAGACCGTCACCGTCATCACCGTGGCCTCGCAGAAGAAGACCTTGTCTCCCCCTTTGACCGCGACGACGGTCACGGACGTCCAGTAAGGAGCGACGGTGAACTGCGGCACCCAGTCCTCCCTGGCGGGGAAGTCCGCCGCCCGGCTCCCCTTCTGGATCGCCGCCCAGCACCGGTCCATGGCCGAGTTCGCCCTCGGCAGGTCGAGGGAGAAGTCGGGGTTCGCGACGACGGGACCAGGCCCGTCCGGCTCACGGATGACCACGGTCACGACCACGGCGGCCGCGAGGACCAGGACGACGGCGGCCGCGGCGGCGACGATCGGCCGGCGCCGCCGCGCGGGTTTTCCCATTCCCTCCCGCAGGGACATCCGCAGGTTGTCGCGCACTTCCTGGGGGAGTTCGCGCCTGCCGGGCAGGCCGAGGTCGTCGGTCATTTCTCCTCCAGGGCGGCCCGCAGTTGCGCGCGGGCCCGCGAGATGTGGGCACGAACGGTCACCTCGGCGACACCGAGCAGTTCGGCGGCGTCGGCAAGGGAGAGATCCCCGAGAAGGCAGAGTTCGACGGCCTGACGTTGTGACTTCGGGAGCTTCGCGACCTGGACGAGCACTCGCCGGAGACGCTCTTCGCCGTCGAGCCGGTCGACGACGGTGTCGGCGTGGTCGGACACCGACCTGGGTTCCGGCAACCGCCGGACGAGCCGGAGCAGCCGCCCGGAACCGCGGCTTTCCGTCCGCGCGAGATTGCCCACGACGGTGTACAGCCAGGGCAGCGCGCTGTCGCGGACCAGCGTGATGTCCGCCTTGCGCCGCCACGCGGTGAGGAAGGTCGTCGACGTCAGGTCCTCGGCCGACGCCCACGACCCCGTCAGCCGGTACGCGTGATTCCACACCGCTTGGACGTGGCGTTCGAAAAGCTCGGTGAACGCGCCGTGATCACCGCCCGCGGCCTCGCGCCAAAGCTCCGTGTCGCTCCTGTCGAGAACGGGCTCGGATGTGTCCACCGGCACCCCCACCGATCCGGTCGCTGTTCTGGTCACACCCCTCAGTGACCGGCACCCGGCGGGATGTTGCGAACAGCCCGGATCGCGTTCAGCCCGCTAAACGCGATCCGGGAGCGATCAGACCGCGCCGTACTGCCGGTCCCCCGCGTCGCCGAGGCCCGGCACGATGAACCCGGAGTCGTTCAGCCGCTCGTCGATGCTCGCGGTCACCACGCGCAACGGCAGCCCGGTCTTCTCCAGGTGCGCGATGCCCTCGGGGGCCGCCAGCGCGCAGATCGCGGTGACGTCGGTGGCGCCCCGGTCGGTCAGCAGCCGGATCGTGTACTCCATCGACCCGCCGGTCGCCAGCATCGGGTCGAGCACGAGCACCGGCCGGTCGGCCAGCGATTCGGGCAGCGATTCGAGATACGGCGTCGGCTTGAGCGTCTCTTCGTCGCGGGCGAGGCCGACGAAGCCCATCTGAGCGTCCGGGATCAGCTTGTGCGCCTGGTCCGCCATGCCCAGCCCGGCCCGCAGCACGGGCACCAGCAGCGGCGGGCTCGCCAGCGCGTAGCCGTCGGTGCGCGCCACCGGCGTGTGGATCCGCTCGATCCGCACGGGCATGTCCCGCGTGGCTTCGTAGACCAGCATGACGGTCAGTTCGTGCAGCGCCGCACGGAAGGCGGCGCTGTCGGTGCGCGCGTCGCGCATGGTGGAGAGCCTGGCCTTGGCCAGCGGGTGATCAACGACGTGCACATCCATGCGAATCAATTTATCTCCTCAGGCCTGCCGCGCGAACCAGCCGACCCAGCGGCGCTGCCACGGCGTCTCCACCGAACGCTTGTCGTGGTTCGCCCGCGCCCAGGCCACGGCTTCGTCGGCGGTCAGCCCGCCGAGCGTGGCCAGACACGACAGCACGGTGCCGGTCCGGCCGACCCCGCCGAAACAGGCGACCTCGACGCCTTCGCCGGCCGCGGCCCGCTCGTGCAGGTCCACGATCCGCCGCCGCGCGTCCGCCCAGTCGGTCGGCAGCAGGAAGTCGGGCCAGCGGATCCACTCCCGTTCCCAGTCCATCTTGTGATCGTGTTTCCGGCGCAGCTTCGCGCCACCCAGATACAGCCCGAAATCCGGTGAAGGTCCTTCCGGCCACGGGCGACCCAGGCCCCGTCCGCGTACCTTCACCCCGTCCGGCAGCTCCAAGGCGCCGGGTAGTGAGTTCCCCATCAAGGGAGGATGCCACTGTCGACCGGAAGATGGACGCTCAGCCCTCTCACCGGCGCTAGGCTCCCGCACGTGAGCGAAGAGCCGGCCTTGCCAGGACCCGAACAGATGCGCATCTCCGACGCCGACCGCGAACAGGTCGCGCAGGTGCTGCACGCGGCCATGTCCGAAGGGCGCATCACCATCAACGAGCTGGAAGAACGGCTCACCGTCGTTTACGCGGCCAAGACCGTCGGGGACCTGAAACCGGTCACCGCGGACCTGCCCCGGCAGTCACGATCGGCGATCGAGCCCGCGACGTCGCGGGCGCTGGGCCTGCCCGACGACCGCATCGGCGGTCATCCGGGCTCCGGCGCGTCGATCGCCGTCATGTCCGGCGCCTCGCGCAAGGGCAGCTGGGTGGTCCCGCCGCAGCACAACAGTTTCGCGTTCTGGGGTGGCGCCGAACTCGACCTGCGGCACGCGCGGTTCGCCGAGAAGCACTCGACGATCACCGCGGTCGCGATCATGGGCGGGATCGACATCATCGTGCCCGACGACATCAACGTGGACGTCACCGGAATCGGCTTCATGGGTGCCTTCGAACTGGAGGACCGCGCCGGGACTCCCGCCGCTCCGCCGACCGCGCCGACGGTGAAGATCACCGGCCTGGCGTTCTGGGGCGGCGTCGTCGTCAAGCGGAAGCCACGCAAGAAAGAAGTGCCCGAAATCGAAATCTGAGCCGAATCGGGGGATTCGTCTGATGCGCCGAAGTTTCGTCGCCATCGTTTGTGCCGCACTGCTTTCCGTCACCGCCTTCCCGGCGGTGGCCGCCGAGAAGACCGATCCGCGCCAGACCGCGATGGACGCGGCGGTCGCCGCGGGCCTTCCGGCCATGGTCGCCGTCGCCGACGATTTCCGGGGCGTCAGCGGCGTCGCGAAGATCGATAGGCCCGGCAAGCCCGACGCGTCGGGCCGCTGGCGGGTCGCGAGTGTTTCCAAGGTCTTCGTCGCGACTCTCGTCCTCCAGCTCGTGGCCGAAGACCGCGTCGGGCTAGACGAACCCGTGCGGCGCTACCTGCCGGGAGTACTGCCGTATCCGGAGCCGATCACCGTCCGCCAGCTGCTGCAGCACACCAGCGGCCTGCCGCGTGACCTGCTCCCCGAGGACACCTGGGCGTCGGGGCCCGAGATCGACACCGAACGCTTCGTGCACTTCGGCAGCGAAGACCAGATCCGCCTGAGCGTCACGAAGCAGCCGCTCCAGTTCAAGCCCGGGACGAGCTGGGCGTACTCCAACACCGGCTACAACGTCCTCGGCCTGCTGGTCGAGAAGACCACGCGCAAGCCGCTCGAACGCGTGCTGGCCGAACGCATCACCGGTCCGCTGCATCTGCGCGACACCTCGCTGCCGCGCGACTTCCCGTTCCTCATCGGCCCGGCCGCCCACGGTTACGAGCAGCTCTACGACGCTCCGCGCGGGCTCACCGACGTCACCACCTACAACTACTCGCGCTACTTCGGCGCGGGCGGCGTCGTGTCTTCGGGCAAGGACCTCAACCGGTTCTTCGACGCCCTGTTCGGCGGCCGTCTGCTCCCGGCGGACCTGCTGAAGCAGATGAAGACGACCGTCCCGGCGGGCGGCGCCCTCGAATACGGTCTCGGCCTGATGAAACTGAACCTCAAGACCGCGGGCGCGTGTGCCGAGGACCACGTCGTCTGGGGACACGGCGGCGACCTGCCGGGCTTCAACACGCTCAGCTTCCACGACGAGTCCGGCAAGAGCATCTCCACGCTGGCCACGGTGGACCTCACCGCGTCGCCGGACGCCGCGCTCAAGCGCCAGCTGCCGATGGTCAACGAGTTCTGCGCCCCGGTGGTGCCTTCGGCCAGGGCCGCCGCCCAGGCCCCGGTGCCCAGCCTGTAGGCCGCTTACACTCACCCGTATGACAGCTACGACCAGCTCGCCGGCGGCGACGGCAACCCCGTCGCCGCTGGCGGACGCGACTCGCGACGAGGCGAGCCTGCGCCGGTTCCTGCACGGGCTGCCTGGTGTCGACCAGGTCGGCGTCGAGCAGCGGGCGGCGGGCCTCGGCACGCGCAGCATCAAGAAGGCCGCCAAGCTCTGGGCGATCGACACCGCCATTTCGATGGTCGACCTGACGACCCTCGAAGGCGCCGACACCCAGGGCAAGGTCCGCGCGCTCGCGGCGAAGGCCAAGCGGCCGGACCCGGAACGCCCGGACACCCCGCAGGTCGCGGCCGTCTGCGTGTACCCGGACATGGTCGAGACGGCTGTCGAGGCGCTTCGCGGCACCGGCATCCACGTCGCGAGTGTCGCCACCGGCTTCCCCGCCGGGCGCACGAGCCGCGAGATCAAGCTGGCCGACACCAAGATCGCCGTCGACGCCGGGGCCGCCGAGATCGACATGGTGATCGACCGCGGCGCGTTCCTCCAGGGCCGCTACCTGGAGGTCTTCGAGGAGATCCGGGCGATCAAGGCCGCCTGTGGCAGCGCTCACCTCAAGGTCATCCTCGAAACCGGCGAGCTGGCCACCTACGACAACGTCCGCCGCGCGTCCTGGCTCGCGCTGCTGGCGGGCGGCGACTTCATCAAGACCTCCACCGGCAAGGTGTCGCCCGCCGCGACGCTGCCGGTCACCCATGTGATGCTGCAGGCCGTCCGCGACTGGTTCGTCCAGACCGGTGAGCTGCGCGGCGTCAAACCGGCCGGTGGCATCCGGACGACCAAGGACGCGATCAAGTACCTGGTCGCGGTGCACGAGGTCGCCGGCGAGCAGTGGCTGAACCCGGACCTGTTCCGGTTCGGGGCGTCCAGCCTGCTCAACGACCTCCTGCTGCAGCGCCGCACCCAGGCCGACGGCCACTACAGCGGTCCCGACTACGTGACGGTGGACTGATCCATGGGCATCTTCGAGTACGCGCCCGCGCCCGAATCGCGCGACCTCGCGAACCTCAAACCGCATTACCGGCCGTTCGTGAACGGCGAATTCGTCGACGGCTCGGGTGAGCCGCTCAAGACGATCAACCCGGCGACCGAAGAGGTGCTCGCCGAGGTCGGCACCGCGTCGGTGTCCGATGTGGACATCGCGGTCAAGGCCGCGCGCAAGGCGTACACAGGCGTCTGGTCCAAGATGCCGGGCTCCGAGCGCGCCAAGTACCTGTTCCGCATCGCGCGCCTGATCCAGGAGCGGTCGCGGGAGCTCGCGGTCCTGGAGAGCCTCGACAACGGCAAGCCGATCAAGGAATCGCGCGATTCCGACGTGCCGACGGCCGCCGCGCACTTCTTCTACCACGCGGGTTGGGCCGACAAGCTCGACTACGCGGGCTACGGACCGAACCCGAAGCCGCTCGGCGTCGCGGGCCAGGTCATCCCGTGGAACTTCCCGCTGCTGATGCTGGCGTGGAAGATCGCGCCCGCGCTGGCCACCGGCAACACCGTGGTGCTCAAGCCCGCGGAGACCACGCCGCTGACCGCGCTCGTGTTCGCGGAGATCTGCCAGCAGGCCGAACTCCCGCCCGGCGTGGTCAACATCCTGCCCGGCGCCGGGGACATCGGCGCCGCGCTGGTGGGCCACGGCGACGTGAACAAGGTCGCCTTCACCGGATCGACCGAGGTCGGCAAGGCCATCCAGCGCCAGATCGCGGGCACCGCGAAGAAGCTGACGCTGGAACTGGGCGGCAAGGCGGCGAACGTCGTTTTCGACGACGCCCCGCTGGACCAGGCCGTCGAGGGGATCGTCAACGGGATCTTCTTCAACCAGGGCCACGTCTGCTGCGCGGGCTCGCGCCTGCTGGTGCAGGAGTCCGTCGCCGAGGAGGTCCTCGAAAAGCTGCGCTACCGCGTCTCGACGCTGCGGCTGGGCGACCCGCTGGACAAGAACACCGACATCGGCGCGATCAACTCCGCCGAGCAGCTCGCGAAGATCAAGGGACTGGTGGAGTCCGGCGACGCCGAGGGCGCGGAGCGCTGGACCAGCCCGTGCCCGGTGCCGGAACGCGGTTTCTTCTTCGCTCCCACGGTGTTCTCGGACGTGCAGCAGTCGATGCGCATCGCCCGCGAGGAGATCTTCGGGCCGGTGCTTTCGGTGCTGACCTTCCGCACGCCGGACGAGGCCGTCACCAAGGCGAACAACACGCCGTACGGGCTTTCCGCCGGTATCTGGACCGAGAAGGGCTCGCGCATCCTGTGGATGGCGAACCAGCTCCGCGCCGGTGTCGTCTGGGCCAACACGTTCAACCGCTTCGATCCCGCCGCGCCGTTCGGCGGCTACCAGGAGTCGGGTTTCGGCCGCGAAGGCGGACGCACCGGACTGGAGGCCTACCTCGATGTCTGACCGTATTTCGGTAGCCAAGACCTACAAGCTCTACATCGGCGGCAAGTTCCCGCGTTCGGAGTCGGGCCGCGTGTACCCGGTCACCGACGGCAAGGGCAAGTTCCTGGCGAACGCCTCGCACGCGTCCCGCAAGGACGTCCGCGACGCGGTTTCCGCCGCCCGCAAGGCTTTCGGCGGCTGGTCGGCGGCGACGGCGTACAACCGCGGCCAGGTGCTGTACCGGGTCGCGGAGGTGCTGGAAGGCCGCCGCGAGCAGTTCGTCGCGGAGGTGTCCGCGTCCGAAGGCGTCGCGGCGAAGAAGGCACAGTCCCTTGTGGACGCTTCGATCGACCGCTGGGTCTGGTACGCGGGCTGGACGGACAAGATCGCGACCGTGCTCGGCGCGGCCAACCCCGTCGCGGGCCCGTACTTCTCCTTCACCGTGCCCGAGCCGACCGGCGTCGTCGGCGTGCTGGCGCCGCAGCAGTCGTCGCTGCTGGGCCTGGTGAGCGTGCTGGCCCCGGTGCTGGCGACAGGTTCGACAGCGGTGGTCGTCTCCAGCGCGGACCGGCCGCTGCCCGCGATCACCCTTTCGGAGGTCCTGGCGACGTCCGACCTGCCCGGCGGGGTCGCGAACATCCTGACCGGACGCGCGTCGGAGCTGGGCTCGTGGCTCGCGTCGCACGGCGACGTCAACGCCCTCGACCCGACCGGCGCGGAACCGTCCGCGCGGGCGGACCTGGCTCGTGACGCCGCCGGCACCGTGAAGCGCGTCCTGACCGTCCCGGACGCCGAGCCGGACTGGACCGCCGAAGCCGACATCGCGCGGCTGCGGCGGTACCTGGAGGCGAAGACCGTCTGGCACCCGCTGGGCGTCTGACCCCACTCCGCGTTCAGTCCTCTGAATGCGGGCGGGGTCACCGGCCCCCAAGTGTCATGAAAGGGTCGTTCAGGACATTTTTCGTCCTGAACGACCCTTTCATGACATCCGGAAGTACCGAAGAACTCAGGGGTCCAGGTCGTCCCCGGTCAGCGCCCGGCCCGGGAGCGACTCGTTCTGCCCGGCCCGCAGACCGTCGATCATGATCCCGATACAACGGCGCATCGCGATCCGCGCGACCTCCTCGCCCTTGCCCGGCATCTGCCGCAGCAACGTCGCGAACAACATCGCGACATCCCCGGTTCCGACGTCCTCGCGGAGCCGGCCCTCCGCCTGAGCGCCCTGGACGAAGCCGCTCAGCACCACCAGCAGCTCGTCACGCAGGGCTTTGATCGCGGGATCGCTCCGGAGGATCGCCAGCGCGCGGGGCGAAACCATGGCGAGCTGGATGCTCAGCTGCAACTCCATCGACTGGTGCAACAGCCGGATCAGGGCGTCCCAGTCCGAGGGCTCCTGGTCCTTCGCGGCCCTCGCGTCCCTGAGGACCCTGTCGAAGTTGTCGACGGCGACCGCCCGGATCAGCGCGTCGCGGTCCGGGAACCGCCGGTAGAGCGTCCCGACGCCGACGCCCGCCGAGCGCGCGATCTCCTCCATCGGGACCTCGGCGCCCTGGGCGGCGAAGATCAGTCTCGCGGCGGCCAGGATCTGATCCCGGTTCCGGCGCGCGTCGGCGCGCAAGCGGGTCTCGGGGTCGGCAGTCATGGTCCTCGCCTCTCGAAGGGGCCTTCAGGGCCGTGATTCTCGCATGTAAGGGCTTTCCCTTCACGCCTCCCGGGAAACCACCCCTTCGCGAGTGGACGCCCCGCCTCCGCTTGAGTACCTTGGTGGCATAAGCGGAATGAAACCATCCGCATACGTTTTGGGGCCCCTGTCCGATATCGCCCGAACCCACCCGACATCTGGGGAGGACAAACCCGATGACTGACGTCGAGGAAACCACCGCGACCTTGCCACTGATGCGCAAATGCCCGTTTTCCCCACCGCCGGAATACGAGAGGCTTCGCACCGAAAGTCCGATTTCCCGGGTCGGCCTGCCTTCCGGGCAAACCGCTTGGGCACTCACCCGGCTCGAAGACATCCGCGAAATGCTGAGCAGCCCGCATTTCAGCTCCGACCGGCAGAATCCGGATTTCCCGCTGCTGGTCAAACGGCAGATCCGGCGCGAGGACAAGCCGTTCCGCGCGTCGCTGATCTCGATGGATCCGCCGGAACACAGCCAGGCCCGGCGTGACGTCGTCGGGGAATTCACGGTCAAGCGCATGAAAGCGCTCCAGCCGCGGATCCAGCAGATCGTCGACGAACACATCGACGCCCTGCTCGCGGGCCCCCAGCCCGCCGATCTCGTCCAGGCGCTTTCCCTGCCGATTCCGTCACTGGTGATCTGCGAATTGCTCGGTGTCCCCTATTCGGACCACGAGTTCTTCCAGGGCTGCAGTTCCAAGCTGCTCAGCCGGGAGATCAGCGCCGAAGAACGGATGGTCGCGTTCGAAAAGCTCGAAACCTATCTCGACGACCTCGTCACCAGGAAAGAAGCGGACGCCACCGAGGACGACCTCCTCGGCCGTCAGATCCTGAAGCAGCGGGAAACGGGCGAAGCCGACCACGACGAACTCGTCGGCCTGGCGTTCTTGCTGCTCATCGCCGGTCACGAGACGACGGCGAACATGATCTCCCTCGGCACGGTGACCCTGCTGGAGAACCCCGACCAGCTGGAGAGGATCAAGGCGGATCCGGGCAAGACCCTCGCCGCGATCGAAGAACTCCTGCGGGTCTTCACCATCGCCGAGACGGCGACCTCCCGGGTCGCGACGGCGGACGTCGAGATCGGCGGCACGCTCATCCGTGCCGGTGAAGGCGTCGTCGGCCTGAGCAACGCGGGCAACCACGACCCGGGCGGCTTCGAGAACCCCGACGACTTCGACATCGAGCGCGGGGCGCGGCACCACGTCGCGTTCGGGTTCGGGGTGCACCAGTGCCTCGGCCAGAATCTGGCGCGGATGGAACTCCAGATCGTGTTCGATACGTTGTTCCGTCGTATGCCGGGGATCAAGGTCGCCGTTCCGATCGAAGAGCTGCCGTTCAAGCACGACTCGACGATCTACGGCCTCCACGCCCTCCCCGTCACCTGGTAGGAGGAGCCATGAAGATCATCGCGGACACCGGGAAATGCGTGGGCGCGGGCCAGTGCGTGCTCACCGATCCCGATCTGTTCGACCAGAACGAGGACGACGGCACGGTCCTCGTGCTGAACGCCGAGCCCGAGGGGGAAGAAGCCGAGGAGAACGCGCGCACCGCCGTGCACATCTGCCCCGGTCAGGCGCTCTCGCTCGCATAGAGTGGGTCAAGTCCGTGAAGGCCTCCTCGAGGGAACCTGGGTCCCTCAAGGAGGCCTTCACGGACTTGTGATCGAACCCGAGACCTACTTGACCGCGCCCATGGAAAGACCGCGCACCAGGTGGTTCTGCGCGATCCAGCCGACGATCATCACCGGCAGTGACGCGAGCAGGGCGGCCGCGGACAGCTGCGCCCAGTACAGGCCCTCGCTGGTGATGAACCCGACCAGGAACACCGGCACCGTCCCGGCCCGCGCGGCGGTGAGGTTGACCGAGTAGAAGAACTCGGTCCACGAGAAGATCACGCAGATCAGCGCGGTCGCGGCCACCCCGGGCGCGACGACCGGCATGATGATCTTCCGCAGCAGCACCGGCAAGGTCGCGCCGTCGATCCGGCCCGCCTCGATCATCTCGTGCGGCACCTCCAGGAAGAACGACCGCATCATCCAGATGGCCAGCGGCAGGTTCATCGAGGTGTACAGGATGATCAGCGCCCACACGTTGTCCAGCAGCTGGGTGTTCTGCGAGATCACGTACAGCGGGATGATCGCCGCCACGATCGGCAGCATCTTCGTCGACAGGAAGAACCCGAGCGCGTTGCTCGTCCCCTTCACCGGCGCCAGCGAGAGCGCGTACGCCGCCGGGATTCCCAGCAGCAGCACGAAAATCGTCGAAATGATGGTGACGAACGCCGAATTCGCCAGGTACGGCAGGAAACCGCGTTCGAGTACGCCCGCGAACTGGTCGAGCGTCGGGGTGAAGATCAGGCGCGGCGGATCGGTGTAGGCGTCGGCCTCCTGTTTGAAGGCCGTGAGGATCATCCACAGCAGCGGGAACACGAACAGGATCGCGATCACCCAGGTCGCGACCGTCAGCGCGCCCGGGCCGAAGCGGCTTTTCATTTCGCGCCTCCCTGGACCGAGAACGTGCGGAACATCAGGCGCAGCGCGAAGGTCGCGACGATCATCGTCAGGATCACGACGATCACGCCCATCGCGGACGACTGCCCGACGTCGAAACCTTGGAACGCCCGCTGGTAGATGTAGAACGGCAGGTTCGTGCTGGCCGTACCCGGACCGCCCTGTGTCATCAGGAAGATCGCGTCGAAGCTGTTCACGATGTAGATCGCGCCCAGCAGCGTCGCCAGCTGCAGGAACCGGCTCAGATGCGGCAGGGTGATCGCGGTGAACGTCCGCCAGCGGCCGGCGCCGTCGACCGACGCGGCCTCCAGCACGTCCTTCGGCTGGCTCTGCAGCCCGGCCAGGATCAGCAGCATCATGAACGGCGTCCACTGCCAGACGACCTGGGCCATCACGGCGGCCAGCGGGAACTCCGAAAGCCAGTCGACGTCGGTGCCGAACACGAAGTGCAGCAACCCGTACGTCGGGTCGAACATCGTCGTCTTCCACAGCAGCGCGCCCGCCGCGGGCAGGATCAGGAACGGCGTGATCAGCAGGGTCCGGACCACGCCGCGGCCGAGGAACTTGCGATCCAGCAGGATCGCCAGCCCCAAACCGAGCAGCAGCGAGAAGAACACGCAGACGACCGTGAGGACGACGGTGTTCAGCAGCGCCCCGAGGAACGTCGAGTCGGCGAAGACGTCGATGTAGTTCTGCAGCCCGACGAAATGCCGCGAGCCCGGGCGCACCAGGTTCCACGACTGGAACGAGTAGAACACCGTCAGCACGAACGGAAGCTGGGTCACGGCGACGACGAACAGCAGCGCCGGCAACAGCGGTAGCCGTCGTTTGAACGGCGTGTCGGTGCCGCGCTTCGGAGCCGCCGTCTTCGCGTGGGCGGGCTCGGTGCGGGCAGGAGCGGAGAGCGTGGCCATCACTGCACCTCCTGATACGACTTGCCGACGGTCTGCGCGTACTCCTGGGATTGCTTGAGTGCTTCGTCCACGGTGATCTGGCCCGCGATCGCCGCCGAAAGCTGCTGGCTCACCCGCGTGCCGAGATCCTGGAACTCGGGGATGCCGACGAACTGGATGCCCGGGTACGGCACCGGGTTCGCCATCGCCTTCCGCTGGTCGGCGTCCGCGATCCCGTCCAGCGTCGGCTGCGCGTAGGCCTTGGCGGCCTCGCGGTACTGAGGAATGTCGTAGGTCGATTTCCGCACGCCCGGCGGGACGCGGTTCCAGTCGCCGAACTCCTTGGCGACCCGCTGCACGTAGGCCTTGTCCGTCATCCAGGACATGAACTTGAAGGCGGCGTCCTTGTCCTTGGCGACCTTCGGGATCGCCAGCGCCCAGGTGTAGAGCCAGCCGCTCGCCTGCGTCTTCTCGACCGGAGCCGGGGCGTAGCCGGACTTCCCGACGACCTTGCTGGCGGACGGGTCCTCGTTCGTGCCCGCCATGACCGTGGCGTCGTACCACATCGCGGCCTGCCCCTGGGTGTACCGCGTGCCGCATTCGGAGAAGCCCGCGCTCGACGCGCCGACCTCGCCGTGGTTCCGCACGAGGTTCACGTAGAACTCGGCGGCCGCCTTGAACTCGGGGCTGGTCAGCTTGGCGTTCCAGTCCTTGTCGAACCACTGCGCGCCGAAGGTGTTGGCGACCGTGGTGAACGGCGCGAGGCTTTCGCCCCAGCCGGGCTTGCCGCGCAGGCAGATCCCGGCGACGCCCTTCGCCTTGTCGTCGAGCTTCGCGGCGAACTCCGCGATCTGCGACCACGTCGGCTTGGCGGGCATCGTGAGTCCGGCCTGCTCGAACAGATCCTTGCGGTAGGCCAGGAACGAAGACTCACCGTAGAACGGCACCGCGTACATGGACCCGTTGTACGACAGGGATTCCTTGATACTCGGGATGAAGTCGCCCGAGTCGTAGGACGGATTCGCCGCGATATGCGGTTCGAGGTTCTCCAGCCAGCCGTTCGCGGCCCACTGCGGCGCCTCGTAGTTGCTGATCATGACGACGTCGAACTCGCCGCCTTCGGTGGCCGTCGACGCGGTGATCTTCGCGCGGGCCTGGTTTTCCGGCAGTGAGACGAACTTGAGGGTGATGCCGGGATTCGCCTTCTCGAACTCGCCGGAAAGCTCGATGGCGTCCTTCATCTGCGGGTTCGCGACGATCCCGACGACGAGCGTCCGGTCGCCCGTCCCGAGCGCGCCCGCACCGGCGCATCCGGTGAGGCTCAGCAGGAGAACCGCGAGCAGGGCGGCTGCTTTACGCACTTTCGCCTCCCGGTATTACCTGCACCTTCAAGCCGGCGCCGCTGCGCATGAGGGCGAGAGCGTCGGGGTACTGCTCCAGCGGGAGGGTGTCGGTGAGCAGCGCGCCGGTGTCGACGGCGCCGTTGGCGACCAAGTCGAGCGCGGCACCGAAGCTGTTCATGACCGCCATCGAACCGACGACGGTGATCTCGTCGTTGTAGATCCGGAACGGCGAAAGCGCGACGCGTGCTTCCTCCGGCGCGACGCCGAAGACCAGCAGACGGCCTCCACGCTGAAGCGAGTCGAAGGCGGCCTCGATGGCCGGAGCGGCGCCGGTGCAGTCCGCGGCCGCCTCGAACTTCTCGTCGTCCAGGTCCTTCACATCGCCCGCGACCGCGACAGCGCCGAGGTCCATAGCCCGGCTGAGCCGCGCGGTGTTGCGGTCGACCACCGTGACCTGCGCGCCCGCGCGCTGCAGCAGCTGCTGCATGATCAGGCCCATCGTGCCCGCGCCGACGACGAGGAACCGCTCCCCCGCCTCGACACCGATCCGGCGGACGCCGTGGACCGCGCAGGAGACCGGCTCGACGAGAGCGCCCTGTTCCCAGGTCATCGTGTCCGGCATGCGGTAGCAGTTCGCGGAGGGAACCGCGACGTACTCGGCGAAAGCGCCGTTCACCGTGTCGCCGGTCGCGTTCCAGTTCTCGCAGAGGTTGCCGCGACCGGACCGGCAAGGCTTGCAGTAGCCGCAGAACAGCGACGGGTCGACGGCCACCCGGTCGCCGACCTTCCAGCCGCCCGGCACGTCGGCGCCGAGTTCGACGATCTCGCCGGCGAATTCGTGGCCGGGGACGATCGGGTAGGGCGTCGGCGGGAAGTGCCCGTCGGCGATGTGGAGGTCGGTCCCGCAGATCCCGCAGGCACCCACCTTGACGACGACCTGGCGATCCCCCGGTTTGGGATCGGGTACCTCGCCGACCCTGATCTCCCCGGGCTTGTCCACGATCGCGGCACGCATGCCAGCTCCTCTTCTCTCCGCTCAAATGAGCGGGACGGGCCTATGCTTCGGACTGCATGTTCAGGCATGGTGAACTTTTCCCAGTTGTTACGTCAACCTTTCGGGCTGATTTCGCGGTATAGTGCTCAGATGAGCGGGAAGAAGCAGGGTCCCGGACTGGTGGAGTCGCTGCGCCTGGCCGCCGTGGCCCGGCGGTTCTACGAACAGGGCGCCTCGAAACTGGAAATCGCCGACGAGTTCGGCATCAGCCGGTTCAAGGTCGCCAGGATGCTCGACACGGCCAGGGAAACCGGCATCGTCACGGTCGAATTCCGGTTGCCGGCGCCGGTCGATCTCGTGCTGTCCGAGGAAATCCGCTCCGCGTACCGGCTGGACCGCGTTCTCGTGCTCGAACGAGCGCCGGAGCCGGAATCCCGCGAAGTGGCGCGACGGAAGATCGGCTCACTCGCCGCCCGCCTGTTGACCGAAATCGTCACTCCGGGCGACGTCATCGGCCTCTCGTGGGCACGTTCCGTGAACGCGATGACCGAGGCGATCGAATCGCTGCCGAAATGCCCGGTCGTGCAACTGTGCGGAGTGCAGGCGGGAATGGACATGCGGGACCGGTCGGTGGAGACGGTCAGCCGGGTCGCGTCGGTGTCCGGCGGCGAGGCGTACCCGATCTTCGGGCCGCTCGTCCTCCCCGACCGCCGCACCACCGAGACGCTGCGCAGGCAACCCGGCATCGCGGAGACCTTCGGGCAGTTCAAGAACCTGACCAAGGCCGTCGTCAGCATCGGCGCGTGGAGGCCCGAGGAATCGACGGTCTACGACGCGCTCGACGAGACGGAGCGGAGCGCGATAGCGAAACGCGGGGCCAAAGCGGAGGTTTCCGCGCGCCTGTTCGACGCCGACGGGACGCCGATGTCCACCGGGCTGGCGCATCACGTACTGGCCATAAGCGCCGAAGAGCTGCTGGCGGTCCCCGAAGTGATCGCGCTGGGCTACACGGAACCGAAGGCCGAGGCGATCGACGCCGTCCTGCGCTCCGGCATGGTCTCGACGCTGATCACCGACGCCGCCGCGGCCGTCCCGCTGCTCAAACTGGCCGAGACCCGCCCGCTCTCCTAGCGCCTCGTGAGTGGCAAGGCTGGTTCTAGCGGACTTGTCTTTGCCTACCCACTGGGTGGCTGGTGATCGGGTGTGACGCTTGCGCTGGATGCCGATGCGGTCGAGCGGGGGAGATTCCGACCGTTGAACGTCCGGAATCCTCCCCCGTCACCTCATCTGCCACCGGACGTGACCGGCACGACCTTGATCCGCGACCGGACACCCAGCCCCATGCAAGTCAGCGGTAGGTAGGCAAAGACCGGTCCGCCCACCGTCCTTGCCACTCACGAGACCCCAGGCCCGCCGTGCCCTGACCCCGCACTCGCTTGACCGGTAGGACGACACGCGTGATCAGACGGACGACACGCGTGACTGGGCGGCCGCGGCTACCTGAGACAAGGCAGGTCCTAACCGTCCTTGCCGCTCACGAGACCGACCGCCCTGTCCTGGGCCGCCATCACCTCGTCACCGTGCCGAAACGCCCACTCACCGAAAGCCTCGATCGGCCCGAGCAGGCTGACGCCGAGATCCGTCAGCGAGTACTCGACCTTCGCCGTCCGCCCACAGTCACGCCGGTGCACCAGGCCGTTGAACTCCAGCCGCCGCACCGTTTCCGTGAGCACCTTTGTGCTGATCCCGCCCAGTCGTCGCCGCAGTTCGGCGGGACGCGACGGCCCCTCGCGCAGCGCCCACAGCACGACCGGGTTCCACGTGTTCGCCATCAGGTCGAAGGCCAGCCGCGCCCGGCAGTCGGCGAGGAAGACGTCGTTCATGAGACCTCCGGTAACCACTTGGTACCCGCGCCGCTTTCTACGGTCGTGTCGTAACTCGATCTTAAAAGGAGCGGCACATGCGTATCGGTGTTTTCGGCGCGGGCGGGATGGCGGAGGCGCTCGGCGGCCAGTGGTCCGGAGCCGGGCACGAGGTGATGGTCGCCGCACGCGACCGGGCCAAGGCCGCCGAGATCTCCACCCGGGTGGGGACCTGGGAGGAAACCGCTCGCGCGTGCGACGTGATCCTGCTCGCCGTCCCCGCCCCGTCGGCGACGGAAGTCGTTGCCGCGGCGGGGAAATCCCTCGCGGGAAAAGTCCTCGTCGACTGCACCAACGCGGTCGGCCCCGGCGCCGTGCTCACCATCCCCGACCAGGCGGAGCGGATCGCCGCCGCCGCGCCGGACTCGCACGTGGTCAAGGCGTTCAACCTCTGCCACGTGGACGTCTGGCGGATGACTCCCCCGGTGTTCGGCGGCCGTCCGCTCGCGGTGCCGCTCTGCGGACCGCCGGAAGCCGTCGAGACGGTGAGTTCACTGGTCCGCGACATCGGCTGCACGCCGCTGAACGCGGGCGGGCTCGAACGCGCGCGGCTCATGGAAGCGACCATGGCGTTCACCGTCGGGCTGTGGTTCGACGGACACGACGCCCAGGCCTGCTTCCCGCCCCTTCCGGTCTGATTTCAGGGTCGTCCCGGATGTGCCGGGCCGGGTGATCACGCGAATGTGTGCGGCATGGGGAAGAAGACCTGGCGGCAGCTGACCGTGTGGCTGCATGTCGTCACTTCGGTGGGCTGGATGGGGCAAGCCTTGGCACTGTTCACCTTCCTGGTGATCAGCCGCACCACCGAGGATGACGCGATCCGGGTCGCCGCGACGTCCATGGCGCACGAGATCGACACGCTCCTGCTGGCACCGATGGCCAACGCGTCGGCCTTCACGGGCTTCATGCTCGCCGCGGCGACGGCCTGGGGGTTCACCAGGCACTGGTGGGTGCTGGCGAAGTTCGTGATCACGCTCGTGCAGCTCTACGCCGGGGTCTTCCTGCTTTCGGGCGCTTTGCGGGAGTCCGTGGTGGCGGCGCGGGCCGGTGATCCGGAGCCCGCGCCGCTGGCACTGGCCGCCGGGACCGCGCTGATGGCGAGCGCTTTGGCCTTCCAGGCCTGGCTTTCCGTGGCGAAACCGTGGGGCAAGGCCCGCACCGGCCCGAAGCTGCCGGTGGCGCCGACGTGGGTGTTCGTCGCCGCTGTCCTCGCGCCGCTCATCGACATCACGGTAGGCCTTCTCGTGGGCTACCCGTTGCCCGCGCTCTCGCTGATCGTGCTGATCGTCCAGCTGGTGCGCCGCCGCCGGGAACTCCGCCCCGCGCCTGTCCCTGTTCCGTGAAGGACTCCTTGAGGGACTCTGGGTCCCTCAAGGAGTCCTTCACGGACCGGCTACTTGTACGCGCCTGCGATCCCCAGCCCGGCCGCGATGGCCACGACGACCAGCACACGCTTGATTAAGCTCATGATTCCTCCCAGACCACTGTGACACTTACGAGCACAATGCAACACCGGATCGCCGGAAGGTGCGGCCGTTTCGCGAACTCCGCCCTAAAGGGCACCCGCGCGCTATGAACGGCGGAGGCGCGCCGCAACTCGCCCAGCAGCTCGATGAGCTCAGGGGCGCTCATCTCGCCCGCCTGGACGGCGGCGGCCGTC
>NZ_JBFBGL010000091.1:0-4504 GCF_040684635.1 Amycolatopsis sp. NPDC089917
CTCCGTAGGGGGGTGTTTGGTTTTGGGGCCTCCTACCGGGGGGGGGGGGGGCGCGGCGGGGCTTGCGTCTGCGTCTTTGCCCAAACCAACCCGAATCGCCACTCACGACCAAGCTTCAGAGCAGAACGTCCCGAGCGCCACGTTCGAGACGGTGAGCGTCCCCAGCGTGGCGCTCGGGACACGCTGAATCCGCGGACTCGCCCTGACCGAAAGGGTCCGCGAATCACGCTCGCGTGGCCTGCCGATCGTCTGGTGGCCTTGGCTTGCGCCGTCACCAGGCGGGCTGAAGTCAGTGAACTGGCACCCGCTGGACAGGAGGCCGCGGAGGTTTCGGCGACCTCGGCCTGTACTTTCGTGCGGTCATCCGCAGGGAGTCGCAGGCGGCCTGCTCGCCCGCCGGGACGCGGCCGCTGGACGGGCTGTGGTCGTCACCGGATCCATGTCGGTCCCGGGGCGCAATCACGTCACTTGGCTGGTCGCTGACCTGGGTGGGCCCGGAGAGACTCGAACTCTCACTGGCACGGACCTAAACCGTGTGCCTCTGCCAATTGGGCTACGGGCCCCCAGTGCTGCCCCGAAATCGTAGCGTGCGACACGTTCGGCGTTTCTCGGCGTGGCCGATGCCACGGCCGGGGGTGGCGTCCTCTAACGTGGGCTACCAGCAAGTCCGTCGCGGCGAGGAGGACACGTGGCTCGCGATCCCGAGACCATCGAGCGTGAGATCGAGCAGGCCAGGAACGCGCTGGTCGCCACGCTCGACCAGCTGGGCACGAAGGCGAACCCCGCGAAGCTGGTGGATTCCGCGAAGACCGGTCTGCGCGCGAAGCTGGACGAGCCCAAGGTGAAGTACCCGCTCATCGGCGGGGCTGTGCTGATCGGCGTGCTGCTGATCCGCAAACTCCTGAAGTAGGTCTCAGGAGGTCTGGGCCGCCTTCGCGGGCGTCTTGGCCGGCTCGGACTTCTCTTCGGGCTTCGCCTCGTCGACGGCCTTCGGGAGTTCCTTGCCCTGGGGCACCGGGGGCTTGACGCCGGTCTTGTCCTTGGCCTTGCCGTTCGCCGGGGGAGGAACCTCGAGCGGTTCGATCTCCGGGAGCGTCAGCCTCGCCGTCATGTAGGCGGCGGTGAAGTCGAACGCACTGCCGTTGAGCAGGTGCACGACAGTCGACCGCTCCGGCGGGGACAGTTTTTCGACCAGCTGGTCGGCTCGGTCCCGCGCCGCGATGATGCCCGGCGCGCGACCGGTCAGTTCCTTGCCGGAGCCGCTGACCGTGACCTTCCAGTCGTCGTCCTCCTGGACGTACGACGCGGTGATCGGTTCGGTCATCCGCCTCACCCCTCTCCTCGCGAGCATGCGTCACTCTGTGGACTTCGCCACGCCCTCGTCATGACGCCACTTTCGGGTGGTGGCGCCCCCTCCTGACCGAGGCCGTGAAGGTCCATCAGAGTTTCTACAGTGTTATCGATACAGTAGGACAACTCTGTGTCACAAGACACTGGCGGCAATGTGCTCTGAGTGACGACCGAATGGCCTAATGCACGCGCATCTTCACAGTCGTTTCAACGGGCCCTCGCGGACAGGCCTGACCAGAGGACGTCCATCGCGTATTCGGTCGCCAATTCGGGGCTGACGTCCTCGTGTCGCTCGCACCAGATCGCGAGCCGCTCACACGCCCCGACGACGAACTCCGCGGACGCCTCGGCGCGCAGGTCGTCGCCCGATTCGAAGTAGCCGCTCATCAGCGCGGCGATCAGGTCGGTCTGCTGGCGCCGGGTCTGTTCGATCTCTTCGGCGGCGCCCGTGCCGATCAGGACCATCTCGTGGCGGAGCAGCGACCAGGCCTGCCGTCGTTCCCGGATGAAGACGAAGAAGGCGAGCAGGCCGCGCCTCAGCGCGTCCTCGGCGGACGTCGCGCCGACGGTCGCCCGTTCGGTGACCTCGCGCAGCGCCGTCCGCGACTGCTGGATGCAGGCCAGCAACAGCCCCTCTTTCGAGTTGAAGTACTCGTAGAGCATCGGCTTGGAGACCCCGACGCGCTCGGCGATGTCGTCCATCGAGGCCGTGCTGTAGCCGCGTTCGGCGAAGACTTCCTCGGCGATTTCGATCATCTGCCTCATCCGCTCTGCCCGGGGCATGCGTTTGCGCTTCGCCGTCGTCACCACGACACTCTACCGAAGGTAACCTACTTCGAGTAAGGTGAACTCCCGGTAACAGGTAATACGAGCGAGAGGTCGGGTCATGGGCAACCGCACCGAGACCGGTGTCGTCATCGTCGGAACCGGCTTCTCCGGGCTGGGCATGGCCATCCAGCTGCGGAAAGAGGGCCGCGAGGACTTCGTCATCCTGGAGAAGGCCGACGACGTGGGCGGCACGTGGCGGGACAACACCTACCCCGGCTGCGCCTGCGACATCCCCTCGCACATGTACTCGTTCTCCTTCGAGCAGAACCCCGGCTGGTCCCGGGCGTACTCGCCGCAGCCGGAGATCTGGCGCTACATGCGCGACGTCGCCGCGAAGTACGACCTCCACCGCTTCATCCGCTTCGGCCAGGAGATGACCGGCGCCCGCTGGGACGCCGACGAGAACCGCTGGCACGTCGCGTCCAAGTCCGGCGAGGAGTTCGTCGCGCCCGCGCTGGTCGCCGGGGTCGGCGCGCTGCACCTGCCGCAGATCCCGAAGCTGCCCGGCATCGAGCGCTTCAAGGGCCGGGCGTTCCACTCCGCGCAGTGGGAACACGACTACGACCTGGCGGGCAAACGGGTAGCCGTGGTCGGCACCGGCGCGAGCGCGATCCAGTTCGTGCCGCGGATCGCGAAGGACGTCGCCGAGCTGACGCTCTTCCAGCGCACGCCGCCGTGGATCATGCCGAAACCGGACCGCGAGATGCCGGAAGCGCTGCAGAAGGCGTTCGGTTCGGTGCCGCTGCTTCAGCGGGCTTTCCGCAACGTCCTCTACTGGGGCCTCGAAGCCCGCGCGATCGGCTTCAACGGGCAGCCGTGGGTGATGAAGATCGGCCAGCGCATCGCGCAGCGCAACATCTTCAAGAGCGTCAAAGACCCCGAGCTGCGCCGGAAGCTGACACCGGACTACACCATGGGCTGCAAGCGGGTGCTGGTCTCCAACGACTACTACCCGGCACTCGCGCGGGACAACGTCGACGTCGTCACCGACGGCGTGAAGGAGGTCCGCGAGCACAGCGTCGTCGACGGCGCCGGCGTCGAGCACGAGGTCGACGCGATCATCTACGGCACCGGCTTCCACGTCACGGACGCCTTCGACGACCTGGAGATCATCGGCCGCGACGGACGCAACCTCGGCAAGGAGTGGGCGGCCGAGGGCATGCGGACCTACCAGGGCATCACCGTGTCCGGCTTCCCGAACCTGTTCTTCCTGCTCGGCCCGAACACCGGACTGGGGCACAACTCCGTGGTGTTCATGATCGAAGCGCAGATCTCCTACGTCGCGCAGGCGCTGCGGCTCGCGCGGGGCAAGGCGCTCGACCCCCGGCCGGAGGCGCAGGAGCGGTTCAACGGCGAAATCCAGCGCAAGCTCGCCAAGGGCATCTGGACCCAGGGCGGCTGCATGAGCTGGTACCTGGACGCGAAGGGCGTCAACCGCACGATCTGGCCGGGTTTCACCTGGCGCTACTGGCTGGACACCCGCCAGGTGAAGCGCGAGGACTACGAACTCCTCGGCTGAAGCGGGGAGGGTCCGTGAAAGCCAAGATGGGGGGCATGGCCTTCACGGACCGGGGAACGCCGCGCTCATGAGGGGTTGAGCCGGCGAAGCCTTCCGATGAGATCGACGGTGGGGATGCCGCACAGTTCGGCCATCCGCTCCAGCGCCGCGAAGTCGAGATGGACCTCGGCGGAGCCGTTGTCGCCCGACCGCTTGAGCCGGTCGTCCGCCCACCGTCGCAGGGGGAGCAGCTCCTCCTGGTCGTCCTTGATCACCAGGCGCAGGTCGACCCGGACCCGGCCGGGTTCGTCCACGAACACCCGCCGGTGCACCTTGGCCAGCAGATCCTGTGGCAGCTCGTCCATCGCGACGCACAGTTCGACCAGCCGCACCACGGAACAGTGTCTGGTGCCCAGCTCGTAGGTGGCCAGCGTCTGGAGCGAGATCTCGCTCTGCAGATGCTGGTTCAGCTCCTTGCGTGTCCAGCCACGTTTGCGGCGGAGCTTGCGGAGCTCGTCTCCGAGTATCCGCTGATAGCTCTCAGCGTCGATCAGCACTCTCCCCGACCCCTCTTCTCCACCAGCTCGCCCCCTGTGACAAAAAGCGGCACGAGCGCACTCACGTGTATGAAAGTCGGCAGGTCGCCCGCTCTTACGCGGTTTCGGGGGTGCTTTTCATACCGATTTTGACCTGTTGGGCCGAACGGGTGAAGAAAGGCGCGCGGAGGGCCGTTTCTGTGGCCGTCAGGGTTCATCCGGGCCCCAGTGCCACCTGGGGCGCCGCGTCGCGAAAGCCACTTTCAGGACGTCAGATGTCCCGAAAGTGGCT
>NZ_JBFBGL010000091.1:4514-24546 GCF_040684635.1 Amycolatopsis sp. NPDC089917
TTTTTTTGGGCCTGTCTGGGTAATCCGGGCCCCCCGCGCCACGGGGGGCCCCGCGCCCCAAACCCAATTTTCAGCCCTAAAGTTGCCCCGAAAGTGGCTTTCGCGACGTTCGTTTGGACGGGATCACGCGCGCTGGAGGGCGCGTCAGTTGACGCAGGGCACGCCTTCGGCGGTGATCGGCTTCTCGTCGGACTGCTCCTGCGACGGGACCGCGGCCTGTGAACCGGCGGCGTTTTGCGAGGAGCCGGAGCCCTCCGCGCCACCCGGCGTCTTGAAGTCCGAGCCGAGGAAGACCGTCACGTGCCCGGCTTCGACGCTCTTGTCCTCCTGGACGGTCGGGTTGCCGCCGAGTTCGTCGGCGACCGCCTGGCCCGCCGCCTTCTGGCCCTTGGCGACCCAGACGACCGTCTTCTTGCGCGCGGTCGCGGTGGCCGTGTCACCCGCGGTGAAGCCCTTGTCGACGAGCTGCTTCAGCACCGCCGACGCGAGCCCGTCGCGGGTCGTGGAGTTGCGGACGTCGACCGTGGTCGCCTTGTTGGGCGATTCGGCGGACGGCGGCGGCTGCTCACCCGGCTGCGGGCCCGCGAGCCCCTGGACGAAGTCCTTGACCTGCTTCGGGTCGACCTGGATGGCGACACCGTCGTTCGGGGTCTTGTACTCGATGTTGACGACCGGGATCGTCCGGAACTCGAGCTGCCCGCCGGTGAGGCCCTTCATCTGCTGCGCGAAGCCGAAGATGTCCCAGTTCTGGTTGAGCACGACCGACTTCTTGATGGCCGCGATCAGGTCGTTGAGCCTGCCCGGGTTCGCGAGCGTGCCCGCGGAGAGCACCTTCCGCGCCATCCCGGCCATGAACACCTGTTGCCGGACGACGCGGTCGAGGTCGCCGCGCGGCAGCCCGTGACGCTGCCGGACGAAGCCGAGCGCCTCCACACCGGAGATGGTGTGCGGGCCCTTGGTGAACTTCGCGCCGGAGAACTGGTCGTTGACGTCGTCGTTGAGGCAGACGTCGACACCGCCGATGGCCTGGGTGATCTCGCTGAAGCCCAGCAGGTTGATGGCGGCGTAGTTGTCGATGGTCGAGCCGGTCAGCTGCTCGACCGTCTTGATGAGCGTCTTCGCCCCGGCCTCGTTGGCCTTCTGGTCAAGTTCCTTCGGGTCGGAGACGCCGTTCTCCTGCTGCTTCTTGCGCTCGTCGAGCATCGCCCTGGCGTACGCCGAGTTGATCTTGTGCTTGCCGAAGCCACCGGGAATGTCGACGTAGGAGTCGCGCGGCAGCGAGATCGCGACGGCCTTCGAGCCGTCGTTCGGGATGTGCACGAAGATCAGCGAGTCGGTGTTCAGCTCGCCGTCGGCCTGCCCGGCGCGCAGCTGGGCGAGGACCTCCTTGGACAGCGGGTTGCCCTGCGCGTCCGTGCGGCTGTCGAGACCGACGAGAAGGATGTCGCGGGCGCCGTCGGCGGGCTTGTCGCCTTCGTCGGCGCCGATGCCGACGTTCGCGAACGTCAGTCCGTCCATCGCGGCCCACGCGTACCCGGTCAGGCCCATCACCAGCAGCGAGACGAGACCCAGCGCGATCTTGGAGCCGCGGAACGACCGTCGTGGCGCGCGGCGCGGTTCCGGCCGCCGGGGCGGCGGACCCGCGGCCTGGCGGGCGGGCGCCGGGCGGGCGCCACGAGGCGGGGCCGGGCGGGAAGGAACGCGTCCGGGCGCGTCCTGCCTAGGCCGGGCGGGACGTCGATCCCCATGCCCATTCCGAGGCGGGTACTCCACGCGGTCTGCTCCTTCTGGTCGTTACCGGTCGACGGTCTCTTCAAGGGACGCATGGTGCCTGTTGTGGGTTGTCGCAGGATTACACATCCCCCCGGAGATGTGGCACGCACCACCGGTTTCCCCTCAAGAGTACGGAGAACGCCTGGTCAGCGCCGCCTGGATCAGGGCAGGACACGCCGGGCCGCGCGGGCCGGGACCAGCGTGGCGGCCGCCGCGAGCATCGCGACGACGATCGTCGCGACCGGCAACGCGACGGAGGCGGCGCTGACGTGCTTGCCGTCGAGGGCGCTCATCAGTGGCGGCGCGCACGCGACCGCACAGACCAGCCAGGTCCCGGTCATCCGGCTGGTGCCGTTCCGCACGGTGTGCAGCAGGTAGACCCCGAGCAGCAGGTTGACCAGGCTCTGGACCGGCCCGAACCGGATCCCGAGGAGGTCGGCGTCGGCCGACGCGCCCCCGAACCGGGTCAGCGCGAACCCGAACACGCCGAGCATCGCGTACGCCATCCCGACCGTCGCCGCCGCGCGGCAGAACACCGCGGCCCGCAGGCCAGGCTCGTCGACCGCGCGCTGCTGAGGGCCACGCGGTTGAGTGTTCCAGTGGCGCTCGAACCACCAGAAGACGAGCACGGCGGGCACGGCCAGCAGCGCGAGCGCGAGCAGGACCTGCGGCCGGGCCAGCCAGCTGAGCCCGTCCACGAGCGGACCGGGCAGGTAGACGACCGCCACGAGCAGCAGCATCGCGGACAGGAAGCCGAGGTAGAGGCTCATCGGGGCGCGCAGGACGAGTCGGGCGGTAGAGGCGATCGCGGGACGTTCGCCGAGCCGGGCCAGCGGCCGCGCGAGCAGGCCGAGGAGCGCGAGCTGGACCAGGCCGAGCAGGAGCACGCCCCACGGCGGGCCCGACAACGCGGCCGGGGCGCCGGGGCCGCCGAGCAGCATGGGCCCTTCGCCGAGGACGGCGACGGCGAGCCCCAGCCCGGCCGCGCCGGTGAACGCCGTCGCCACGAGCACGCCACGCGGGAGGCGGACGCCGTCGGCGTGGGCGAACGCCAGCTGCTGGACGAACAGGGCGAGGAACAACGTCTCGGCGTAGCGCGGGATGGCCGAGCCGGACCACTGCGCCGCGGCCTCGCTCGCCAGGGTCAGGGCCAGCAGCCCGGCGACGGAGGCGGCGCGCGTCCGGCGGTACAGCGCCAGCAGGGCCGGCGCGAGGACGACGGTCAGCAGGAAGACGCCGAGCAGCCAGAGCGGATGCAGCGCGATCCGCATGACGGTGGCGTTCGTCCCGGTCGGGATCCCCAGCACCTCCAGCGCGAGCGGGACGACCAGCGCGACGACGGCGAAGATCAGCGCCGGGCGCAGGAGCGGGCTCGCGCGGTCGGCGAGGTACTGCGGGTAGCGGCCGCCGGAGGCGCGGATCGACCGCCAGCCCGCCTCGTTGATCCGGCCCACCGCGAAGAAGATCAGCGGACAGAGCTGCGCGAGCCAGGTGAACGGCCACAGCGACCGCTCCGGGACCCCGGCCCAGTGCGCGAGCGCGACGGCGGACTCGCCGAGCAGCATCAGCACCACCCCGGCGACCCCGAGCAGCGCCCACCGGCCGACCGGGGTCACCGGCAGCGGTTCGCGGGGGAGCGCGACGGCGGTCCGGCGGGTGCGGACCCAGCCGCGGAGGCGGAACACCAGCAACGCGCCGATCACCAGCACGCCGACGATCATCGGGCCCAGCGGGTCGCCGACCGGCGGACCCCAGCGCTGGTGCCAGGAGTTGAGCACGAGACCGGCGGTGTAGAGGGAAGCGACGACGTCGCAGGTGCCGCGCGAGTCCATCGGGTTGAGGACACAGGTGCCGTGCATGTCGGTCGAGAGCCGGCTGTCGAGCGACGCCCTGGCCTCTTGGCCGAGCGGGTGCCCCTTGCGTTCGGCGTAGCGGAGGATGTCGTAGCCCAGGTCGTGGGCCTTGCACGGGATCGCGTAGTCCCACTTGGTGTTGTCGTCGCCCCAGGGCGCCGAGCAGCCGCCGTCGGTGTGCACGGCGCGCACGGTGCCGTCGCGTGCCGTCATCACACCCGGGGTGATCCCGCTGACCGCGGTGAAGTCGGCGGGCAGTTCGGCGATGACGTTCTCGACCGGGCCCGGCCGCACCAGCGCGTCGATCGCGTTCTGCGCGGCGAGGATGTCACCCGCCGGCGGGCCGAGGTCCGGCGGCGAGGCGGGGCGCGAGGCGATCAGGCCGAAACCGAACACCAGCACCGTGACCAGCAACAACCAGCCCGAAGTGGACCAGGGGCGCCGGATCCGGGCAGGCCGGCCGTCGGCTTCGGCTGTCGCTGGCATGCCGTTCAGGGTGCCATCCGCCGATCGGGGCCGACATCCGGATAACCCCCGGGTTCACCCACCGGGTGACCCGATGACGGGTGGCGGGGGAACGGACCGTTCCACGTCCTGGGCGAACCGCACCTGGTTCCGGCCGTTCTCCTTGGCCACGTAAACGGCGGCGTCGGAGGCGTGCAGGAGTTCCTCCAGGGATTCACCGTGACGAGGGAACAGTGCGGCCCCGATGGAGGTGGTCCGGCCCGAGATCGTGACGCGGCTGCCCCGTTTGTCGGTAGTCACTATATGCAGTTCGGCGATAGCGCTGCGCACTCGCTCGGCGGCCAGTTTCGCCGCCGTTTCGTCGATATCCGGGAGAAGCACGAGGAATTCCTCGCCGCCGAACCGGCCGATGACGTCGGCGGGCCGGGTGACCTCGTCCAATTTCTGTGCCACATCGCGGAGGACGTCGTCGCCTGCGGGATGTCCATAAGTGTCGTTAATCCACTTGAAGTGGTCGAGATCAATCATCAGAAGTGCGAGGTTGTCGTCCGATCGGGCGGTCCTTCCGAGCGCCCGATCGGCCGACTCCGACCATCCGCGCATGTTCAGAACACCGGTTTTCGGGTCCGTCCGCGCATCGTTTTGCAGTTGGTCGATCTCGGCGAGGCGATTGAACACCACCGTCACCACGGCCATCACGATCACCATCGGCGGCATGATCAACAGCAGCACCGCGGTGACCGCGCCGAGCCCGATCGTGATGGCCTCCAGCAGGTTGTCCGCCGCGTTGCCGAGCACGGTCGACATCGACGGCCGCTTCGGCGAGCCGATCGCGAGGATGCCGCCGATGTAGGCGATCTGCACCGCTTCGAAGACCATCCCGGTGATGATCAGGACGCCGAATTCGCCGAGTGTCCCCCATCCGGAAATCCGTCCCCAATCATGCGGTCCGAACGCGGCGAAGGTGAGCGAAGCCAAGGTCACCGAAACGCCGTGGGTGACCGACGAGAACACGAAGTTGTGCGCGGGCCGCCGGGCGATGAACCAATGCTGGATCCGGACGAGCGCGATGATGGAAAGCGTCAATGAAAGCGGAAGGATGACCGCGGCGGGAAATGTCCAGACCGCGGTGAGGTCGATCAGGACCGTGCGACTGCGATCGCGACGCCTTTCCTCTTGCCGCTGGGTGAGCTGAATATGTGCCGTGGCGCCGACGGCGAGAATCGCGAAACGAACCCAGTCTATTTTCCCGGGATTGGTGGAATCCATCGTCGCGAAGACCATGATCGCGATTCCGACGGCTTCCATCGCGAAGAGGAAGGCGATGAATCGCTTGGGCCGCCGCCACAGCGCCCACGCCCTGGGATCGTACGGATGGCGCTGCGGCGGTTCGTCCTGGTCACCTTCCGGGCTTGCCTGCCCGCGTTCGGTCACCGGTGCACCGCTCTCCGCGGCGGCCGTCGCCGCCCGCTCGTCAAGGTCGCCGGTGCCGTCGCCGTGCTGGCGGCCGTCGCCGGTCTCGGCTGGCAATTGCTACCTCTTTTCCGCGCGGAGGGCACGGTTGAGTAATCTCACCGGTACCGACTGATACACCGTTCGTATTCCACGACCGGTATCATCCCATCGCATCAGTTGTTCGACACCGGCGAGGGTGCCCGCGAACACGGACCGGAGGTGGCAATCGTGTCCCGTGATTTCTGATCTTGACAGCTGAATGTTTTTCGAGACGCGGTGTGGAAGGAGTGACGGATAGTGTCCAGTCGTGACTTCTGAGCCCGGACAAGGTATTAGATCGCAGCGAGGTTCCCAGGAGGTGTCCGACCATGTCGAGCCGTGACTTCTGATCGAGAGTCGTTTCTTTTCCACCGAGTGCCGAAGACCAAGGTGCGGAAGCAGTGTTCCGTAGAGATTTCCGAGTACGAGCCCGCCGGGCGGCTGTGCCGCCTCAGGGGCCGTCCAGTGTGGATTCCTCATGACAGCAACGGTTCCGGACTGGATCCGTTGATGTGCCCCCAGCTGAGCGCGACCAGTACGGCCAGCAGCAGGCCGACCACGCCTGCCAGCGCGATGGCCGAGGTCGCGGCCCCGAGCCGATCGGCGGCGAGCCCGCCGAGTCCCGCCCCTATTCCCTGCGCTACCCGCAACCCCGTGCGATAGACACCGCCCGCACCGCCCCGGAGCTCGTTCGGCACCCAGGTGATGAACGTGGCGCTCACCGTGATGAGGTACGCCCCCGCGGCACCCGCCGCGGCCAGCAGGAGCAGCGCCGGGATCAGTCCCGGTTTGAGCGCGAAGGCGATCAGCGCGACCATCGGCAGGGCCGCCAGCACACCGAGCAGTTTCCGCCGTTGTTCCGCGGAGACGAACCGCGACAGCAGGAACGCCCCGACGACGAAGCCCAGCGGATCGGCCGCCAGCAGCCAGCCGACCGCCTGCTTCCCGACGCCCATCTCCGCGGCCAGCGGGGCGGCGAGCCCCTCGGGGATGACGGCCAGGCCGACCAGCCATGAGAACCAGACCAGCACCCGCAGATGACGGTTGCCGAAGACCTGCTTCACCGCGCCGAACCAGCTGCCGTTGCCGTCGGACGCGGCCGCCCGCCGGGAGACGGCGAAGCGGACCACGGCCGCGCTGAGCAAGAACGTCGCGGCGTCCAGGGCCAGCGCCCAGCTCGCGCCGACCTGCGACACCAGGAGACCGCCGCCTGCCAGGCCGAGCAGCATGGCGGTGTTGGTCGAGATGCCCCGGATGTCCTGGCTCTTCAGATAGAGGTCGTCGTCGGTGAAGACCTCGCGGGTCAGCGCGTTCTGCGCCGCGTTGCCGGGCGCGTTCGCGAGCCGGGCCAGCACCACGAGCCCGCACAACAGGGGGAGCGGGGTGCCCGGGATCGCCATGACCGCGATCAGCAGCCCCTGGATCAGCGACGAGTAGACGAGGACGGCGCGCCTCGGATAGCGGTCGGCCAGCTGGGACAGGCCGAGGCCGCCCGCCAGCGCTGGCAGGAAGGTCAGGGAGTAGACCACCGCCGAGAGCAGCGCGGAACCGGTGCGGTCGTAGACGAGGATCGCCAGCGCGACGATGGTGAGCTGATCCCCGATGAGGGACTGCACCTCGGCGAGCCAGAGCGCGCGGAACTCGCGGTTGGCCAGGGCGGCGGTCATCCGCGGCGCCGCGTTCGTCTTCACTCCGTGACCACCTCCCCCCGATCGGGTGAACTTAGCTCCCTCGCATTCTTGCCTGCCTTGGTACGCGGCCGGCGAGGGAGTCACAGTTGGCGTCCCGCCGAACAACGTTCAGTATGCCTCCGGCTACAGGGAGACGAACAGAACACCGGTGAATCCTTCGCCTGTTAGGCCGATCGAGCTACGCCGTCTGACCGGTGAGTGACGCCGGACTGACTCGCCCGCCGGTATCCGTGCGCCGATCGCACCGTCCTCGCTCGGCGCAGCCCGGGCGCCGTTCGCCGCCGCCTGAGTACCGGTTGGGCCGAATGGGCCAACACTGAGTAGAGACCGGTCTGGAGGTGGAGGCCGGCTGGGCCAAAGGGGTGAAGGCGATGAACGGTTTGCTCGACGACAAGGCCGTCGTCGTGACCGGGGCCGGGAGGGGCCTCGGCGAGGCGTTCGCGGTGCACGTGGCGCGGGCGGGCGGAGCCGTCGTGGTCAACGACGTCGACGCCGCGCTGGCCGAGCGGACGGCGGAGAACATCCGCCGGTTCGGCGGCCGGGCGGTCGCCAGCGGGCACAGCGTCGCGGATCCGAAACAGGCGCAGGAGATCGTCGACCTCTGTGTCGCCGAGTTCGGCGCGATCGACGGACTGGTCAACAACGCGGGGCTGAACTACGAGGCGTTGCCGTGGGAGGACGACGTCGACCAGGCCCGCGAACTGGTCGAGGTGAACGTCCTCGGCGTCGTGTACACCGGGCTCGCCGCGATCAAGACCATGGTCGCGCGGGGTGCGCCGGGTTCGATCGTCAACATCTCGTCCGGGGCGTCGCTCGGGCAGCGCAAGCTCGGCGTGTACGCCGCCAGCAAAGGCGCCGTCGCTTCGCTGACCTACTCCTGGGCGCTCGACCTGGAGGACAGCGGGATCCGGGTGAACGCGGTCTGCCCGCTCGCGCACACCCGGATGGTGTGGAAGTCGGAACGGTCGCTGCGATCCTGCCCGCCGGACCGGACGCCGTCGCGGATCGCGCCGGTCGTGCTCTTCCTGCTCGGCGCCGGATCCGACGGGATCACCGGCCAGATGATCCGCTGCAACGGGCCGCAGCTGCACGTCATGGGGCAGCCGTACCTGAAACAGCCCATCCTCGAACGGCCGGTGTGGGACACCGAGACCGTCCAGCGCGCCTTCGACGAGGTCTTCAGCGCGCATCTGGAGAACTACGGCCTCGAAAAGCGAGTCCCGCCCCGCCTGCGCAAGTGGACGGAGTCGACCCGGACCGCCTGACTCGCGTGATCAGAGACGTGACTCGCGTGCTTGGGGACGGAACTCACGTGATCAGACGGCGAACACACGTGCTTGGAGGCGGGACTCGAGTGTTCCGCCTCCAAGCACGCGAGTTCCGTGTCTGATCACGCGAGTCACGTCCCTGATCACACGTGTCGTCCATTAGCCGACGACGAAGGGCAGCTTCGCGGCCAAGTCGCCGAGAGCGGCCTTCTCCGCGTCGGTCGCTTCGCGGCGTCCGGTGCCGACCAGCAGCGCGTCGGTGTCGGAGAACGACTCGGGGAACTTCTCCCCGGTGCGTTCCTCCAGGATCTGACGCGTCCTGGCGAGGCTGTCGGCGGCGGGGCCGTCGATGTGCGGGAGATGCGCGACGAGGTCGAGGTGGTGCAGCGTCCATTCCAGGACGTACGCGGACAGGTAGTCGCCCGCGGTCAGGACGATGTCGCGGGTGGCGACCCGCGTCGCCGGGTCGGCGAGGACGGCGGCCCGGCCTGCCGCGGAACCGACGTCGTCGAGGTGGAACTTGAGCAGCCGCGGTTCCTGGTACGCGGCGGCGAGGCGCACGATCAGCGCGTCGAGGTCGTCCTCGCCGGTGGGCGGGGTGCTGGTGACCTCCCAGTAGGAGACCGCGTCGCGTGTGGGTTCGCTTTCGGCGGGGGTCGCGAGGGTGATCAGGACGTCCTGGGCGTCGATCACCAGGTGGCACGCCAGATCGCGTACCAGCCAGCCGGCACAGCCGGAGGGTTCGGAGAAGTCTTCGTCGGGGGTTTCGGCGACGGCGGCGAGGAGCGCCGCCCACGAGCGGGAGAAGAGATCCACGGCCGCAAGTTAGCAGCGGCGGGTCTCCGGCGGCGACCGCTTTAGGCGGGCTCCTGGGGCGGGTCCGCGTGCTATGAACGGTCCGTTCCTGGCGAAATTTGCCAGGAACGGACCGTTCATAGCAGCGCGCGAGGGTCAGGAACCGGCGGTGGAAGCGGGGTCCGGAGCGGCCGCGGCGTAGAGGTCCGCGATCGTCGGCGCGTACCGGTCGTTGATGATCCGCCGCTTCAGCTTCAGCGTCGGGGTCACCTCGCCGCTTTCCGGCGTCCACGCCTTCGGGATCACGTGGTACCGCTTGATCTGCTCGATCCGCGCCAGCCGTGCGTTCGCCGCCTCGACGGCCTTCCCGATCTCCGCGAGCACCTGCGCGTTGTCCGCGAGCGATTCGCCCTCGGCGAGTTCGATGCCGTTCGCGGTCGCCCAGCCCGGCGCGATCTCGTCGTCGACGACGATCAGCGCGGTGACGTACGGCCGTTTCTCGCCGATCGCGACGGCCTGCCCGATCAGCGGGTGCTCCTTGAGCAGCCCTTCGATCTTCGTCGGGGCGATGTTCTTGCCGCTCGAAGTGATGATCAGTTCCTTCTTGCGGTCGGTGATCGTGACGAAGCCGCGTTCGTCGATCGTCCCGATGTCGCCGGTGGCGAGCCAGCCGTCGGCGTCGACGTCCGGTTTGATCGAGCCGTCCTCCTGCAGGTAGCCGAGGAACACGATCGGGCCCCGGACGAGGAGTTCGCCGTCCTCGGCCACCTTGACCTCGACGCCTTCCAGCGGGCGGCCGACCGAACCCGCCTTGAACGCCGACGGCGTGTTCGAGGTGACCGCGCCGGTGGTCTCGGACAGTCCCCACACCTCCTGGATCTCCACGCCGAGACCCGCGATGAAGTACAGGATCTCCACCGGCAGCGCGGCGGCGCCGCTGGAGGCGACCTCGATCTTGTCCAGGCCCAGCATCGCCCGCACCGGCGCGAGCGCGGCGGCGTCGGTCTGCGCGATCTTCTCGGCGAGCTCGGGCGGGACCTCCTTGCCGTCACTGCGCAGTTTGTAGCCCTGCTGCAGCAGTTCGTTCGCGGCGATCAGGCCGTTCCGCTTGTCCTCCGGCAGCGAGCCGAGCAGGTTCTTCAGACCCGCGACCATCTTTTCCCACACCCGCGGGACGCCGAAGAAGCTCAGCGGGTGCACCTGGCCCAGCGCGCCGACGACGGCGGTCGGATCGCCGACGGTGTGCACGTGCCCGGCCCACACGATCGGCATGTAGATCGACAGTTCGCGTTCGGCGATGTGCGCGAGCGGCAGGTACGCGATGTTCGTGGCGTGCATCGGCGAGTCGTGCAGCCGCATGACCGCGGTGGCCTCGTGGATCGCGTTGCGGTGCGACAGCACGACACCCTTGGGGTCTCCGGTGGTGCCGGAGGTGTAGATCATCGACAGCGGGTCGTCCGGGCCGATCGCGGACCACGCCGTCTCGAACGCCGCCGGATCGGCCGCGTGTGCCTCCGCGCCCGCCGCGCGAAGATCGGCGAACGACAGGAACCGCTTGTCGTCCTGGGGAAGCACGGACGCGTCGAGCAGGACGACGTGCCGTAGCGCGGGCAGCTCGTCGAGGACCTGCGACCAGCGGCCGAGTTCTTCGGCACCGGCGAGCACGACGACGCCGGCGGCGCTGTGCCGGGCGACGAACCCGATCTGCTCCGGGCTCAGCGTCGCGTACGCGGTGCAGGGGATCGCGCCGAGATGGGCGGCGGCGAGGTCGGCGATCAGGTGCTCGGGGCTGCTCGGCGCCATGATCAGGACCCGGTCGCGGGTGCCGACCCCGAGTCCGGCGAGCCCGCGCGAGACCTCGGCGATGGCGGTGTGGAACTCCCGCCAGCCCAGGGTCGGTTTGCCCTCGATGTCGAGTGACGTGACCGCCGGCAGCTCACCGAACTCCTGGGCGTTGCGGTGAAGCAGGGCGGGGATGGTCTGGCCTTCGATCTGCTCGGCGACGGTCGGCTGGTTGGTCAACGCTGGCCTCCTCGATGCTGCCTGATCAGGCACACTGTAAGGGCTCCCGTCAGTGGTGGATAGAGAATCGCGGCCACGGTTGGGCCACGCGAAATGTCCACCTTTTCCGTTTTCAGCGCGTCAACACCGGACAAGGAGAACCTCGGCGATGACCGGTTCGGCACGTGAGCTCATCGACGCGGTCCAGGCGGAACTCGCGCCCCACGACGACGACAACCGGCTCGTCCCGTTGGTCGAAGCGGGCGAGGCGCCGCGGGAGGTCTTCGCCGCGATCGCCGCGGAGGAGTACCGGATCGTCCGCAGCGACTGGCGCAGCTTCCTCCACCTCGCGTCGCGGTCACAGGAGCGGAACGCGCGGGAGTTCTTCGCGACCCTGGCCTCGGGCGAGGGGCTGGCGCTCGGCAAGTTGCCTGGCCTCGCCGAGGAGCCACCCGGCTTCGAGCCGCGCGCGGGCTGCCAGGCGTATCCGGCGTTCGTCGCCTGGCTGGCGCTCAACGGCGATCCGGCGGACGTCATCGTGGCGATCGTCGCCAACTTCGCCGCCTTCGGCCGGTACTGCGCCGCGATCGCCGCGGCGATGCGCGAGCGGTACGGCTTCGACGACGAGGCGTGCGCCTTCTTCGACTTCTTCGGGGCGCCGTCACCGGAGCTCGAAGATTCGGCCGTCAAGGCCGTGCAGGCCGCGCTCGACGCCGGGGTGCTGTCCGAAAAGGACGCCCGGACCCACGCGCGGTTGTTCCAGGCGTACGAACTGGACTTCTGGAACACTCTCGCCGACGATGGCGGGCGTGACTGATCTCGTAGCCGAGGCCGCGGCGCTGGACGCGGCCGATCCCTTGGCGCACAAGCGAAACGAATTCGACCTCGCCGCGGACGTCGCCTATTTCGACGGGAACTCGCTGGGCGCGCCGCCGAAGCACGTGGCCGAGCGGGTCGCCGCGGTCGTCCGGGAGCAGTGGGGCGGACGGCTCATCCGGTCCTGGTCGGAGGGCTGGTGGGAGGCGCCGGAGCGGGTCGGCGAGCGGATCGCGCCGCTGGTGGGCGCCGCGCCGGGACAGGTCGTCGTGGCGGATTCGACCAGCGTGAACCTGTTCAAGGCGCTGGTCGCCGCGACCCGGCTGACCCCCGGGCGCGACGAGATCCTCGTCGACGCGGACACCTTCCCGACCGACGGCTACATCGCCGACGAGGTCGCCCGCCTGACCGGCCGCACGGTGCGCCGGGTCGTCGCCGAGGACCTGCCGGACGAGGTGAGCGAGCGGACGGCCGTCGCGCTGATCAACCACGTCGACTACATCACCGGGCGGGCCCACGACATGGCCGCGCTGACCGCGGCGCTGCACCGCGCCGGGGCACTGGCGCTCTGGGACCTCTGCCACAGCGTCGGCGCGCTCCCGGTCGAACTGGACGCGACGGGCGTGGACCTCGCCGTCGGCTGCACCTACAAGTTCCTCAACGGCGGTCCGGGCGCGCCTGCTTTTCTTTACGTGGCAACGAAATGGCTCGACCGGTTCGATCAGCCGCTGGCCGGCTGGGCAGGCGACCGCGATCCGTTCGCGATGCGGGGCGCGTACGAGGCGCACGCCGGGATCGCGCGCGGCCGCGCGGGCACGCCCGACATGCTGTCGCTGCTCGCGCTGGACGCGGCCCTCGACGTCTGGGACGGCGTGGACCGCGGGACGCTGCGGGAGAAGGGGCTCGCGCTCGGCGAGTTCTTCTTCCGGTGCGCGGACGAACTCCTCGACGACGCGGAGGTCGCGACCCCGCGCGGCGCCGACCGGGGGCATCAGATCTCGGTCCTCGACCACGACGCGGCCGAGACGATGGCGGCCCTGATCGACCGCGGGGTGATCGGGGACTTCCGCCCGCCCAACGTGCTGCGGTTCGGGCTGGCGCCGCTCTACACCACCTACGGCGAGGTGTTGCGCGCCGTCACGACGCTTCGAGACCTCCGAAGGTGATACTCCCGGTGGCGAAAAGCATGAAGCGTATTCGGGAATCGGTGGCAAATAGGTGATCACCTCGCCCCAGAGGGGGAGATCCGGCGATCGTTCCCGAATTCGCTGTTAATCTCGACGTTCGCTCTCGCCGCGAGTGTGACGTAGATCCTTCCCCTGTGGCGTAAGGGAAACCCGCGTCGCCCGTCTTAGTGGCAAGGCGCGGGCAGCGGCGCCTGGAGAAGGAGGGGATCGTGTCGTTCACCTATACCGCCGTCGCCGTGTGCGGTGTCGTCTCCGGTTTCCTGCTCAATGAATTCGGTTCGCGCTATCCGGTCGAGACGGCACTCGTCGTGGTCATGGTCCTGGGAGTGGCGACGTTGTGCTGGGCAGGCGTCCGGATGCTCCGCGACGCGTCCGGGAGGGTCGACGCGCTCGTCGAGGACGAACTCGGCGGTGTCGAGGAAGATCATTTCGCGGAAACGACGGCGATAAACTTCGGAAATTCTCGATTCCGCGGCTCGAACGGCGTTACCGCGGCCTTGCTCCGTGGTGATGTCGTTCGCAAACCGAACGGTATGTGGAGCCCTGGTCCGAAAGCGTGAGCGAGGTCACGGCGAGTAGTTTTCGTCGACTTTTCGGCTGAGACGCGAACGCTCCGAGGTGTTACTTGATCGAGTCCGATGGGGGTCGATCAAGCCGCTGCCTGCGGTAAACCGCCAGGTGATCTACTGGCGAGTCACTTGTGGCGGTCCCCAGGTCGGCGTGGTGGACTTTCGAGGTCCGCCGGGCTCTTGTCACCTGGTCACGGCCATACGCGACTACCCTTCGCGTCCGGACTTGACTCACCCGTTTGGGTCTCCTAGCGTCTTCGCGGGCGGAGCGGACCACGCTGTGTTGATCCGGCTATCGGATCCCGCGGGTATGAGATCCCCGGCGACCCGACACCAATAACTGCCGGAAGGAAAACGGACCACGGTGAAGCAGATTTCCCTTCGACGAGGCCGCGACTCTTCGATTCGTTCGCGCGTTCTGACGATCGCGCTCATTCCGAGCATCGCGCTCATGCTCGTCGGTCTCGCCATCGGCGGCTACCTGATCTTCGACGCGGTCAACGGCCGCGACTACGCGCAACGGATCCGTGACTCGGAAGCACCGTCCGTCCCGTTCTTCGCCCAGATCCAGGAGGAGCGACGGCTGACGCTGCGCGAGCTCGCGGGTGACCGTTCGCAGCACGCGTCGCTCGTCGAACAGCGCGCCAAGACCGACGCCGCGACCCAGGGCGTCGTCACGCACCTCCAGAAGTTCATCGGCGACTCGCCCGACAGCGTGCAGCGCAACATCGCCACGGTGAACGGGCTGTTCCAGAAGATGCCGCAGATCCGTCAGTCGGCCGACTCCGGGCAGCTGCCGCTGCTGGACGCCTTCACCTTCTACAACCAGATCCTCGACCAGTTCGTCGAAGGCCTCACGGGGCTCGCGCAGGACGCGCCGAACGCGGAGAACGCCTACCAGCGCATCACCGCGGTGCCGCTGTTCACCGCGATCGACCAGTTGCAGCGCGCGAACTCCCTCGCCGCCGCGGCGGTCGCGGGCGGCGGTTTCACCGACGAGACCTATCGCGCGTACGTGACCCAGGTCGGTTCGTACCGCTCGCTGCTCGAGTCGTCCGTCTCGCGGATGCGCCCGGACGTCAAGGCGAAGTTCGACCAGCTCGTCGCGAGCGAGCCGTGGAAGGCCGTCAACACGGTCGAGAACACCTTCCTGCAGAACAGCAAGGCCACGCTCCCCATCCCCGAGCAGACGTGGCTGCAGGCGGCGCGCGGCGTCGGCGACGCGATGATGCGCGGCTTCGTCGAGCAGAGTGGCGCCGCCACGACCGAGGCCATCGACGAGGCCGACCGGACGCTGATCACCTCGGCGATCGCGGCGGCCATCGCGCTGCTGGTGGCGATCGGCGTGTTCTTCGTCGCCCTGCGACTGTCCAACCGGCTCATCGGCAGGCTGGCCCGGCTGCGCGAGGACACCCTCGACGTCGCCGAGATCCGGCTGCCCGAACTGGTGGACCGGGTGCGGGCGGGCGAACCCGTCGACCTCGACGACAAGGGTCACTTCCTCGACCACGGCGACGACGAGATCGGCCAGGTCGCCGAGGCCTTCAACAAGGCGCAGCAGACCGCCATCGCGGCCGCCGTCGAAGAGGCCCGGACCCGTGAGGGCACCAAGACGGTGTTCCTCAACATCGCGCACCGCAGCCAGGTCATCGTGCACCGCCAGCTCAAGGTGCTCGACCAGGCCGAGCGCAAGCAGGAGGACCCGGAGCAGCTGGAAACGCTCTTCCAGCTGGACCACCTCTCCACCCGCGCCCGCCGCAACGCGGAGAACCTGATCATCCTCGGCGGCGGGCAGCCCGGCCGTCAGTGGCGCAAGCCGGTGACGCTGGCCGAACTGACCCGCGGCGCCTCGGCCGAGACCGAGGACTTCGCCAGGGTGAAGACGGCGAAGATGCCCGCGGTCGCGGTGCAGGGCCCGGTCGTCGGCGACCTCGTGCACCTGCTCGCGGAGCTGATCGACAACGCGACCTCCTTCTCGCCGCCGCAGTCGCGCGTCGAGCTGCGGGGCAACGTGGTCGGCAAGGGCGTCGTGATCGAGGTCGAGGACCAGGGCCTCGGCATCGAGCCGGAGCAGGCCGCCGAGCTGAACGAGATGTTGGCCGATCCGCCGGATTTCGGCATCATGGCTTTGTCAGCCGAGCCACGGCTGGGCCTGTTCGTGGTCGCGCGCCTCGCCGCGCGGCACGGGATCTCCGTGCACCTGCGCGAATCCGCGTACGGCGGCACCAGGGCCATCGTGCTCGTCCGCACCGACCTGCTCGCGCCGGTCCCGTCTGATGAGCCGGAGGACGAGGTGGACCCCGAGAGCACCGAGATGCCGGACGCCGCGCCGCTGCTCCCGGGCCGTCGTGCCCGTCACCGCACCGAGTTCCCCGCGGAGCGGCCCGAACTGCCCGTGCCGATGCCGGTGGCTCCCCGGCCGCCGCAGCTCCAGCAGGACCAACCCGCCGGCACCTTGCCGCCGCTGCCCACGCGTCAGCCGCGGGTGCCCCGGCCCGAGACGCCGCGGCCCGAGCCGATCCGCCCGGAGCCCGCGCGTGCCGAGGCCCGGCCGCAGCCGCTGCAGCCCGCGCAGCCGCCTGCCTGGCCGCCCGCCGACACCCGTCCGCAGGACGGCCGTCCGCCGCAGACCCGGCGGCCCGGCCCCGAGGCGCCGGGCAGGCCACCGCTGCCGCAGCGCCGACGTCAGACGAACCTGGTCCCCCAGCTGATGGAGGACCGGCCCGCCGACCGGCGCGAGGACGTCCGCGAGGACACCCCCGAGCTGGCCAGGAACCGCCTCGCCGCGTTCCAGCAGGGAACGCGGCGCGGCCGGGACACCGAACCCACCGACGAGTACACCGACCACGACATGTACGGAGATCGTGACTAGATGGCCAACGCGGGAGTCAGTGAACTCGACTGGTTGCTGGATGACCTGGTCAAGCGTGTCAGCGGTGCCGACAGGGCGGTAGTCCTGTCTGCCGACGGCCTGCTCATCGGACGGTCCGGGAACCTGTCGGAGCAGGACGGGGAGCACCTGTCCGCGGTCGCGTCGGCGTTCCAGAGCCTCGCGCGGGGCACGGGACGGCACTTCGGCGGCGGCAACGTCCGGCAGACCATGGTCGAGATGGACCACGCCTTCCTGTTCGTCACCGCGGCGGGCCGCGGCGCGTGCCTCGCCCTGCTGGCCACGGAGGACGCGGACATGGGCCTGGTGGCCTACGAGATGAACCTGATGGTCAAGCGGGTCGGCGCGGTACTCACTTCGGCGCCTCGCGCCGCGACTCCACTTTCGCCATGAGCGGGCGGCACGAGTCGTGGTTCGAGGAGGAGGCCGGGCCGCTGGTCCGGTCGTACGCCGTCACGGGCGGGCGCACCCGTTCGGACACGCTCGGCCTCGACCTGATCACGCTGGTGGTCGCGATGCGCACCGCGCACGAGGTCGCCGGCTTCGAGCCGGAGTACGGGCGGATCCTCAACCTGTGCCAGAGACCGACCTCCGTCGCGGAGGTCGCCGCGCGCATCGATCTGCCGTTGCCGGTGGTGAAGGTGCTCCTGAGCGACCTGATCGAACAGAACCTCGTGCTGTTCCGCACCGCGACGCCGGTCACCGACACTCCCAACAAACACGTACTCCAGGCGGTTCTTGATGGCATCCGGAAACTCTGAGCCCCGGCGATCCTTGACCGCGAACGCGGTCAAGGTCCTCATCGCCGGCGGGTTCGGGGTCGGTAAGACCACGATGGTCGGCTCGGTCAGCGAGGTTCCCCCGCTGCGTACCGAAGAGGTCATCACCGCGGCGTCCGAGGGCGTCGACGACCTCACCGGCGTCGAGAAGAAGACGACCACCACGGTCGCCCTCGACTTCGGCCGCATCACCATCAACCCCGAGCTGATCCTGTACCTGTTCGGCACGCCCGGACAGGACCGGTTCTGGTTCATGTGGGACGAACTGGCCGAAGGCGCGCTCGGCGCCGTCGTGCTGGCCGACACCCGACGGCTCGACAGCTGCTTCGCGGCCGTCGACTTCTTCGAGCGCCGCGGACTTCCGTTCGTCGTCGCCGTGAACTGTTTCGACAACGCGTACCGCTACGGCACCGAAGAGGTCCGGCAGGCGCTCGACGTCGGCATGGACGTCCCGCTGCTGTTGTGCGACGCGCGGGAACGCGACTCGACGAAGCAGGTGCTGACCGTCCTGATGGAGCACGTGCTCGCGCTGTCCGATCTGGCCGCGGGTCTGCCGCAGGGCCGCTGACGTCTGAGGTACATGAAGGCCCCCTTCCTTGCGCTAGGCGCAAGGAAGGGGGCCTTCATGTACCTCAGGACTTGCGACGGCGGCGCAGCGTGTCGAGCGCGTAGGTGCCCGGGCCGACCACTGCGAACAGCAGGAAGACCCACGAGTACAGGGCGGCCATCTCGCCCTTGTTCTGCAACGGCAGCAGCGCGTCGGGCTGGTGTACGACGAAGTACGCGTACGCCATCGTGCCCGAAAGCAGCACCGCGACCGGGCGGGTGAACAGACCCGCCAGGAGCAGCAGCGACCCGACCAGTTCGATCACTCCCGCGTACCAGCTCGGCCAGGTGCCGACGGGGACGGCGGGCTTGTCGAAGAAGCCCATCGCCTGCAAACCGTGACAGAGGAACAAGAACGAGACCACTACGCGGACGACTGAGAGGGCCAGTCCCTGCCACTTCGGGGCGGTCGGGCCGACCTCGGTGGTCGTGGCGGTGGCTGTCTGGGTCATGACGCATCCTTCCGGCTCAAGGTGGTCTAAACCATTGATGCGCTTGAGGATGCCGGATACCCCCATCGGTAGGGAACTTTCTTTCGGGGGGTAATTCCATGGTATGGCCGAATTTATTGACAGCTAATCGACAGGTATGCGATAAAAGGCCCCTTTCCTGGAATCATTCAGGAAAGGGGCCTTTTGATTCGCGTTCAGCGGCGGCGACGGCGCAGTGTGTCGAGGGCGAAAGTGCCCGGGCCGATCGCGGCGATCAGCAGGAAGATCCAGCAGTAGAGAGTCGACAGCTCGCCCATGTTCAGCAGCGGCAGCACACCTTCCGGGGCGTGGACGGTGAAGTAGGCGTAGGCCATGACCCCGGAGAGGATCACCGCGGCGGGGCGGGTGAACAGGCCCACCAGGACCAACGCGGCGCCGACGAGTTCGATCACGCTGCCGTACCAGCCGGGCCAGGAGCCGAGCTCGACGGCGCCGCCCGCGCCGTCGACGCCACCGAAGAATCCGAATCCCTGCAAGCCGTGGCAGAGGAAGAGGAACGAGACGACGATCCGGACGGCCGACTGGACGGCGCCCTGGGCCTTCGCGGCACGCGGGGTGGCGGCGGTCGTGGTGGCGGTGGTCTCGGCGGGAGTGATGGTCTGCGTCATGGTTCCGGTCCTTCCGGGAAGTTCTGTCTGGTTGCTTCTGCCCATGCGTCGGACGAGCTCGACGCCGATCGACATCCCGGGCGAAACTTTTTTCGCGGGCCGGTCACTTCACTCGTTCGGAGCAGCGTCAGACTGGACGCCATGGCGGGTAAGACGAGTGCCGGGATCCTGCTCTTCCGCAGGTCGGGCGAGGTGACCGAGGTGCTGCTCGGGCATATGGGCGGGCCGTTCTGGGCGAAGAAGGACGCGGGCGGCTGGTCGGTGCCCAAGGGCGAGTACGAGCCGGACGAGACGCCGGAGGCCGCCGCGCGCCGCGAATTCCAGGAGGAGCTGGGGTTGCCGGCGCCGGAGGGCGAGTACCTCCCGCTCGGCGAGGTGAAGCAGTCCGGCGGCAAGGTCGTGACGGTCTGGGCGGTGGAGGGCGACCTCGATCCGGCTCAGGTCGTCCCGGGCACCTTCGAGATGGAGTGGCCGCCGCGATCGGGCCGGACGCAGGAGTTCCCGGAGGTCGACAGGGTCGCGTGGTTCGGGCTCGCCGAAGCGGAGGAGAAGCTACTCAAAGGCCAGCGGCCGTTCTTGGTTCGCCTGGGTGAAGTGCTCAACGGCTGAGTAACTCGCTCAGCGGTGGCGCTTCGGTCCAGGTGGTCGTGAGTGGCGATTCGGGGTGGGTACCCGCAGCGCACGCCCAGACCCCCCCCCCCCCCCCCAACCCGACGGGGGCGCCGCCCCCGATGGGGGGGGCGCGG
>NZ_JBFBGL010000092.1:0-23926 GCF_040684635.1 Amycolatopsis sp. NPDC089917
AGCCGATCGGGGTGGTCGTCAGGGTGTCAAGTCCGTGAAGGACTCCTTGAGGGACTCTGGGTCCCTCAAGGAGTCCTTCACGGACTGGCCTTCGGCGCGGAAAGCCCCCCTTCACGTCGGGTCTTGCGGTCCTCGCGACACCCCAGGCCGGTATGCAGGAGAGCAGCAGAACACGCCACGGTTGCCTTACTTGTCAACAGAACCCGAATCGCCACTCACGACCACCCCGACCGATGCGGCACCGGCCACCTTCCCCGATCACGAAGTCCGTGAAGGCCTCCTTCCCCACCCTCAAAGCAGGGAAGGAGGCCTTCACGGACAAACAGAACGACTAGACCGGCTTCACCGGCCCGGTCCCGACCGACTTCCCGACACTCGCGGGCCGCTCAGCCACTCCGGGCTGAACGAAACCGTTGATGTGCAAGGAGATCGCGCGGATCGACCCGGTGTCGCCACCGGCGGCGTCCACCGCGGTGAACTTCCAGGTGCCGTCCGCCGCCGTGCCGACGGTCAGGCCGCCGAGCGCCTGCGCCGGCCGGTAGGTCCCGGTGAACGGGGCGTTCCCCGCGGTCACGGAACTGAACGGGGCCGCCGCGTTGTCGGCGAGGACGACCTGGCACAGGTTGTTGCCCGAGCCGCCGTTGCGCTGGAACACGGTCGCCTTGGTACCCGCGGGCGAGGTCAGCGTGCCGATCAGGTCACCCACGTACGAGTGGTTGATGCCCACGGTCGTCGACTTCTCGTCGGTGCTGCAGGTCGCCCCGTCCACCGAGAACGTCAGCTTCGACGCGCGCCCGACACCGCTGACCGTGATCGGCACGGTCACGCCGGTCGGGTCGCTGTCCGGGATCGCGACCGGGTCGCCGGCGTAGGCGAAGTTCCGCGTCACCGGCGACGGGGTGCCGACCGGCAGCGAGAACGTCGACGTGGTCGGCGAGAACGAACCCGCGAAGGTCACGCGGGCGTTCAGCACCACCGGCACACCGAGTTCCTGAGTGGTGGGAACGGTGATGGTGAAGTCGTTCACGCCGGTCTGCCCGGGGCTGATCGTGCCGTACGACTTCGACCGCGGCGCCACCGTGACACCGGGGGTCGGGCTGGTGAGCACGACGCTGGTCGACGACGCGGTGCCGTCGCCGCGGTTGGTCACCGGCAGGGTCACCTTGGCGGTGTCGCCCGGGTCGAGCGCGGAACCGCCGTCGGCCGGGGTGACCGTCGGCTGCCCCGCGGTCGCGAGCGGCTGCGGGCTGGCGCCGGTGTAGGCGAGCACCTTGTCGGCCAGGATGACGCCCGCGCCGCTGGCGTCGTCGCGGCCCGGGGTCAGGATGTCGACGGCGGTGTCGATCAGCGCCGCGCGCACCTCGGCCGGGGGCAGCCCCGGGTTGCCCGAGAGCACCAGGCCCGCGATCGCGGCGGCGTGCGGCGCGGCGGCCGACGTGCCGTAGAACGTGGTGAAGCCGGTGACGCTGGTGGAGACGCCGTCGGCCGCGGTGATGTCCGGCTTGGCGCGGACCTCACCACCGGTGCCGGACACGTTGCCCGGAGTGATCGGGGTGCCGTCGGCCTGGTAGAACATGCGCCGCGGACCGTCCGAAGTGAACCGTTCGACCTTCGTGGTCGCGCCGAAGGCGGCCGGGAACGGGCCCGCCGGGTTGGCCGGGTCGCCCGGTTCGAGGGCACGCGGGAACGCCTTGGCCGCCGGGGCCGCCGCGACGCTGAACGCGTCCCGCGCGGCCGAGTGGCCCACGGTCACGCCGGGTTTGGTGTAGGCCTTGAGACCGTCCGCCGAGTCGGAGAACCGGCCGCGCAGCGCGGACAGCGACAGGTAGCGGCCCTCACCGGAGAACTTGACGATGGCCAGCCGCAGTCCCGCACCACCGGCGGCGGGCGTGTCCACCCGCTCGTAGGGGTCCTGGGTCCCGGTCTGGACGTCCTGGCTCAGGTCGACGACGTTGCCCGCCGCGTTCAGCAGGTACAGGTCGTAGTCGTTGTTCGCGCGGCCCAGCGGGTCCGACCAGAACAACGTGACCGGCACGCCCGCCGAGGACGCGCTCGAGATCGGCTGGAAGATCTGGTTGCCCGCGGCTCCGGCGAAGTTGTGCGCGGCGCCCGCGAACTTGCCGACACCCTTGCCGGAGTCGACGAAGTCGCCTTCCCAGTGGCCCGAGGTGCCGTTGGCGACGTTGCCCTCGTTACCGGCCGAGGAGAAGTACAGCGCGCCGTTGGCGGTCACGTCGTTCACGGCCTGGGCGATGATCCAGTCCTGGAACGGCGATTCCTTGAAGTACAGGACGTCGTCCACGATGACGTCGCAGTGCGCGTCGAAGCGCAGCTTGCGGATGTTGTCGGCGAAGCTGGCGTCGGAGTTGAACGCGCTGGCGAAACCGAGCGACGCGTTCGGCGCGAGATCGTGGATGATCTCGAGCATCGCGGTGCCCTCGTCGCCGCTGCCCTCCTGACCGGGGATCACGGCGACGCCCGGCGGGAGTTCGCCGCGCGCCTGCGAGGTCGCGAGCGAGTCGACGCCGTCGGACAGCGCGCAGATCTTGGTGCCCACCCCGGTGACGCCGAACTGCTGGCGCGCGGTGTCGGCGTTGTGCGCCCGGTCGCCTTCGCTGGTGACCGGCCCGGCGGCGACGCCGACCTGTCCCTTGGCTTCGACGGCCTTCTTCAGCTCGTCCGCGATCCGGGCGGCCTTCTCTTCCTTGCTCTCCCCCTTCGCCTTGCCGGCGGAGGCGGGCTCGGCCAGTTGCCGGGCGGTGAACGCCTCGTTGGCGGTCTCGACCCGTTTGACGTCGGAGCGGCCCGCGATCGCCGGGACCGCGTTCAGCGGCACTTCGGCGCGGACGCTGCCGTAATGTTCGGAGACCGCGCGAATGCCCGCACCGGATTCACGCAGGCTTTTCAGGAGTTCTTCCGAGACCTGGCCGCGGATGTCCACGAGTACGGTGCCGGCCGCGGAGACGTTCGCCCCAGACCCCAGTGCGGGAACCGCGGAGGCCGACATGCGCTGAGCGCGGAGTTTCTGTTCGACGAGCAGCCTGCTGTCCACTTTGGACTCGCTGGCGGTCTGGCTCTTCTTGATCGACTGCAGGGCCTCGATCTGCCGGATGGTGTTCTCCGAGAACGCGTCCGGGGACTGCGCGGTGTCCGCGGCCGCGACGGGCGGGCCGACCAAACCGAGCGCGGTGACGAGCGCGGCGGTGCCCGCGGTCAGAATCGATCTTCTTCTTTTGCTAGAACGGGTTGGACGCACGTGCGCCTCCGATTCCTAGGCGCGTGCCCCGACTCACGCAGACCGACGCCGGCGATCACCGGCTGGATCAAGCTAAGTACCGGGCGTGCGTCGGCGGCAGGAGCCGTTCGAGTGACATCGGATGGGAAATTTCCGGTTCTGGCCGCAGGTCGTAGGCTGTTCAGCGTAATCGCATGGTCACGATGTGGTGACCGACCGGCCTCAAAGGACGAACGAGTCCGACCACGGCTGCGAAGCGCGGCCTGACAGGCCGTCCAAAAGGGTCACTGCCTGCTTGTCAGTCAGTGACGCCACGAAGTCGACGACCGCCCGCCCCCGCGCCAGACCGCGCACGGCGTCGGCGCCGGTGACCGGTTCCCCGGTCGCGCCGATGAGCAGTTCCGGCGATGTCCGCGCGAGTCCGGTGAACTCCGCCTGCGCCAGTTCCACCAGATCGTGCAGCCGCCTGGGGAGCCGGTAGAACTCGTCGCGGTCGAGCAGCCACGCGTCGAGCGCGTCGACGAGCGTGGTCACCAGGCTCGCCTGTCCGCGCTGGTGCAGCGCCAATTCCGGGCGCAGCAACACGAACCGCCGGTGCACGAACTTCAGCACCTGCACCTCGTGCCACTGCGCGGGACGCAGCGTCAGATGCCCCGTTCGGGTCGAGGGCGACGGCACCACCTGGACGCCGTCGACGAGCCGTGCGGTCCATTTCGCGGAGAAGGCGGCGGTCGCCTGCTCGGCTTCGATCGAACCGTCGAATCCGGTCGCGAGCAGACCGTCGACGAGTTCGGCGCGGACACGGGCGACCGCGCTGGTGAACGCGTCGTCGTCGACGATCCAGCTGTCCTTGGCGTGCATCCGGCGGCGCAGCCGTTCCAGCGAACGGCCAGGCAGCCGCCGTTCGGCGGTTAGGGTCGCGTCGTCCAGCCCGGCCAGTTCCACCGCGCCCTCGACCCAGCCGGTGAATTCGGCCGCGACCGGCGCGTGCTGCAGGACGCCGATCCGATGGAAGTCCTGAAGGTCGTGGATGGCGTAGGCGATGTCGTCGGCGGTGTCCATCACGGACGCTTCGACGGTCTGCTGCCAGGGTTCGATCCGGCCGTCGAACGGCGCCCGCGCCTGGGCGAAGTCGTCGAGTTCGGTGCTGTAGGCGGAGAACTTGCTCGCGCCGGTGCCGGGCGCGTCGGCCGGTTCGGCGGCGCCGCGCGGCTGGACGTCCATCGACGTCGGATGCGGATCGGGCACGTGCAGGCGCGCCCACGGGTACTTCAGCACCGCGGCCCGCACCGCCGTGGTGAGGTCGAGTCCGGACGCGGACGGCCCGCGCACGTCGGTCGTGGTGATGATCCGGAACGACTGCGCGTTGCCTTCGAACCCGTCGGCGAGGCCGAACCGGTGCCGGGCGATCCGGTCGAGGGTCTGCTCCCCCAGATGCCCGAACGGCGGGTGTCCGAGATCGTGCGCGAGCGACGCCGCCTCGGCGACGTCCGGGTCGCAGCCGCCCAGTTTCGCGGCGAGTTCGGCGGAGTCGCTGGTCGAGTTGATCCGTTCGGCGATGGCGCGCGCGACCTGCGCGACCTTGAGGCTGTGGGTGAGCCGGTTGTGCAGCAGACCGGAGCCGCCGGCGCTGACCACCTGGGTCACCCCGCCGAGCCGGGCGAAGAACGGCGACGCGGCGATCCGGTCCCGGTCGATGCGGAACGGGCTCGTGGCGAGGTCGGTGAACCCGGCGCTCTCGCTCTCCGGATCGCGCCGCCACGCCCTTGGATCCGTCTGTTCCATGCGTCACACCGTATCCGTCGGGGCGCTTTGAGACACTGCCCAGGTGGCGGACGTGGTGATCGCGGGCGGCGGCCCGGCCGGGCGGGCGCTCGCGCGTGCCTGCGCCCGGCGCGGCCTGGCGACCGTCCTGATCGATCCGGCGCCCGGCAGGCGCTGGCGGGCGACCTACGGGCTGTGGGCCGACGAACTGCCGTCGCTGCCCGGAAGCGCCGTCGCCTGCGCGCCTTCGTCGACCCTCGCGTTCGGGACCGTGCCGCACGTGCTCGATCGGCAGTACCTCGTGGTGGACAACGCCGGTCTGCGCGCGTGGCTGGACGGCGGTTACGACGTCGTCGCCGGGACGGTGTCCGGCGTGGACCACGGCGGACAGGGCTCGTCGGTACGCCTCGAAGACGGGCGGGTCCTCGCGGCGGGCCTGTACTTCGACGCCTCCGGCGTTCGGCCGCGCGGCGACCGGTACGAGCAGACGGCCTTCGGTGCCGTCCTTCCGGCCGAAGACGCGCTCCGTCTGGTGGATAATCCGGACACCGCCGTGTTCATGGACTGGCGGGACACCGAATCCGGGTTCCTGTACGTGCTGCCGCTCGGCGACGGCACCGTCCTGGTCGAGGAGACCTCACTGGCCCGCAAGCCGGGCCTGCCGCCGGAGATTCTGGCGGCACGGCTGCGCGCCCGGCTGAAGGCCGCCGGGCTGACGGCACGCGGCCGCGAGGAACGCGTGCGGATCGTGCTCGACGTGCCGGTCCCCCGGCGCGGCCGGACGGTGCCGTTCGGAGCCGCCGCCGGTCTGGTGCATCCGGCGACCGGGTACAGCGTCGCGACGTCGGTGCGGCTCGCGGAGCCTGTCGCCGGCGCCGTCGTCCAGGCCTGGGATCGAGGGCCGGCCGCGGCCGCGTCGGCCGCTCACGGGGCGCTGTGGCCGTCCTCGGCCCGGACGGTGCACGGGTTGCGGCGGCACGGCCTGAGGGCGCTGTGCGGGATGCCGCCCGAGCTGGTGCCGGTGTTCTTCGACCTCTTCTTCACACTGCCGATCCCTCGGCAGCGGGCGTTCACTTCGGGTCGTGAAGATGTTCCGGGTGCCACCGAAGCCATGTCGGCGCTTTTCCGGATGGCGCCGTGGAAAGTAAGAAAACACCTGATCGGGTGGCGTGCGTTACGCCGTTCTAGGTAACCCAGGTGCCTGCACGATGAACATCAGTTGACACGTGTTTCGTTTCGTGGCAGCACCAACGACCATGCGGTTGTGACGTTGCAGATCGCGGTCCGCTTCGCTTACCAGCCGTTGTACAGCCTGCACACCGGCGGCGTCGTCGCGTTCGAAGCCCTGGCCCGGCCAGGCCGCGGCACCGCCCGCGAACTGCTCGCCGACGCCCGGCGCAGCGGGAAGCTGGCCGAGGTCGATGTCGGCCTGGCCGCCGAGGCCGTACGACAGCAGAGCGAGGCGCAGGCCGCGCTCCCGCTGCACTTGAACCTGTCCGCGCGGACCGTGGCGGCGCCGCCGTCCCGGTTCGAACCGCTGGCCGAGGCGCTCGGCCTGGCGGGCCGCCGGACCAGGGACGTCGTCCTGGAGATCGGGCCGCCGTTCACGCAGATCCCCGCCGATCTGCTGCTCACCGGCATGCGCCGGCTCACCGAGTTCGGGTTCCGGCTCGCGCTCGACGGTCTCGGCCGCGGTGACCTGCCGCTCACGCTGCTCGCCTCCGCGCCGATCGACCTGGTGAAACTGGACCGCAGTGTGCTGCGCGGCCTGCCGCACGACCCGGCCGCCGTCGCGGTCGTCGAGGCGGTGCTGCATTTCGCGTCGCGCACCGACAACCGGCTGGTCGCGACCGGGCTCGAGACCACCGAACAGCTGGAGTCCGCGCGCAGGCTCGGGGTGCGGATCGCGCAGGGCAACCTGCTCGCCCCGCCGGACGGCGACCACTCGCCGCTGCCCGCGCCGGACGCGCCCGGCCCGTTCATCCCCGGCACCGCGCGAGCCCGCCGGGTCGGCGATTTCCTGCGCCCCGCGACCACCCTGCCCGAAGACGCGACCTGTGACGACGTGCGCGAGGTGCTGGCCGCCTCCGACGGGCCGAGCGGCATCGTCGGCATCGACGAGCGGCACCGTCCACAGTGGTCGATCGACCGGACGCGGTTCCTGGTCGCGGTCACCGGGTTGTACGGCCACGCCCTGCACGCCAAGCGGCCAGCGTCACGGCTCGCCGACCGGCCGCACACGATCCACACCGACGCGAGCGCGCTCGAATTCCTCGAACTGGTCACCGACGCGGACTGGAGCCGCACCGGCGACGACGTCGTGGTGGTCGACGACCGCGGCCGGTGCGTGGGCGTGGTGCTGGTGAACGAGGTCCTCCGCGGTGTCGCCGAGGCGAAGGTCGAGGAGGCCGTCTCGCTGAGCCCGCTGACCCGCCTGCCCGGCAGCGACGCCGTCGCCAGGGACGTCGACCGCCGGATCAACGCGCGGGAGCCGTTCGTCGCGGCCTGGCTGGACGTCGACTCGTTCAAGACGGTCAACGACACCGCCGGTTTCGCCGCGGGTGACGACCTGATCCGCACGCTCGGCCGGACGCTCACCGAGCTGGAGGCCCGGCTGCGCCGGATGCGGGTCAGTCACGTCGGCGGGGACGACTTCCTGATCGCCTGCGACGTCGACGAGATCGGCACGGTCGCCGCCGCGCTCCTGGACACGCCGTGGTCGGCCGACGGGCTGCCGGTGACGGTTTCGCTGGCGACCCTGGTGTGCGGGAACGGCGCGATCCGGTCCTACAAGGACGCTTCCCGGCTCCTGGCGCCGCTGAAGAAGCAGGCCAAGGAGGTTCCCGGGTCGAGCTGGGTGCTCGGCCGCCCGGGCTCGGACCGGGTCGAGGTGCTGCGCGGCATCACGACGCGAGGCCTGCCCGCCCAGCGCGCCGCCGTCGGCTTCTGACGCGTTTCAGAGGGAGTGGGCGGCGCGGTAGGCGGAGAAGCGTTCGTCGACCTCGCCCGCGGTGAGCCCGAAGTCGGCGAGGTCGTACCGGTGCACGGGTTTCCTTTCCCCGGAACGGCTTTCGGCGTGGACGGCGGTCATCGCGTCCCGGGCTTCATCGCTCAGCGACAGCCCGAAATGCCGGTAGACACCCTCGACGGTCGCGATCGGGTCCGCGACGAAATCCTCGTACCGGACGTCGCAGAACTGCGCCGGATCGTGCCGCTTCCTCGCCTCCAGTGACCTTTCCGCGCCTCGCGCCCACAGATCCAGCTGGCTCCGCCCGATCACGTCACCGCGGAAGACGTCGGACCAGCCTTCCGAAGCCCGCTCGTTCAGGCTGCACACCGACGCGATGATCGTGCTCGGCGCGCGGTGGGTCTGGACGATCAGCGCGTCCGGGTACACCTCCAGCACCGCGTCGAGCGCGAAGATATGACTCGGGTTCTTGAGCACCCAGCGGCGTTTCGCGTCGGGCAGGCCGATCAGCTGGAGATTCCGCCGGTGCCTGCGATAGGCGTCGGTCCAGCTCTGCCCGTCCAGCCAGCGCGAGTACGACGGCACGTGCGCGAGGCATTCGTAGGACACCGATTTCAGGGACTGCCGCAGGAGCTGCCAGCATTCCTCGACCTGGCCCGCTGACATGTGGTGCAGACCCATGAACTCGGGATGCTCGACGTGGTGCTTCTCGTAACCCGCCTGGATCCCTTGGAAGACCGGGTTGTCCGCCCAGGTCTCGCACGGCGGCCGCGGTTGCGGCACCTCGGTCAGCCACACCTCCAGCCCTTGGTGCGCCGGATCCTCGGTGAGCAGCCGGTGCAGCGCCGTGGTCCCGGTGCGCGGCAGGCCGGTGACGAAGATGGGCCGTTCGATGGGCACCTCGGCGTACCGCGGGTTCTGTTTCCAGGACGCCTCGCTCAACGACCTCGCCACGAGGGCGCCGCGCAGGAACGCGCGCTGGATCTTGTTGCCGTACGGTGTCAAACCCGCCTCGCCGGCGTACGAGTCCAGCAGGACCCGCAGTCCTTCGAGGTGGTCGTCCCCACCGAAGTAGTCCAGCCCGGTGAGTTTCGCCGCCGACGCGTGCAGATCCTCCATGGTGCCGACGTTTTCCCGCCCTGGCAACATGTTCTCCCCTTTAGTGGTGGTATTCGCCAGCGTTGACGTCAAGGCACTGACCGGTCACGCACCGGGCGAGCGACGAGGTCAGGAACACGACCGTGTCGGCGATCTCGTCCGGTTCGGGAAGCCGGCGCAGGTCGATCGTCTCCGCCGTCTCGGCGTACACCTGCTCCGGCGGCACGCCGCGTTCCTTGGCCAGGTAAGCGAAATACCACTTCAGCGAGTCGGCCCAGATGTAGCCGGGCGCCACGGAGTTGACCCGGATCCCGCGCGGCCCGAGTTCGGACGCGAGGCTCTGGGCGAGCGCGAGCAGGCTCGCCTTCGCCATCTTGTACGCGCCGAACGTCCGCCGGGAATGCCGGAGCACGGCCGAATTGATCATCACCACCGAGCCTCCGCTCTCTTCGAGCGAAGGCGTGAACAACCGCGTGAGCCGGAGCGCCGCGAGGACGTTGGTCTCGAAGCCCGCCCGCACGCCGTCGAGGTCGACGTCGGCGAGATCCATGATCGGCGGGATCGCGAAAGCGTTGTTCACCAGGGCGTCCACGCGACCGAACGCCTTCAGCGCGGCGTCGGCGAGGTTCGCGGCGGAGGCGTCGTCGGTGATGTCGGTGGGCACGGTGACCGCGCGGCGGCCGAGCGCGTCGACCTCCTTGGCGACCTCGGCGAGCCGCGATTCGGTGCGGGCGGCGAGGACGACGTCCGCACCCGCTGCGGCACTCCGCACGGCGATGGACCGGCCGAGTCCCGGACCGACACCGGAGACCACGACCACCTTGTCCCGCACGAGATCCGTCATCCCAGCATCCTTCCCGCGACAGCGGTCTGGCGAGCCGCGATCCGGGCCGCCCATTCCTCCGGGGTCACGCGGGACTCGCCGTGGAACGGCAGCCTGTCGGCGAGTTCGCCGAACTTCACCACCTCGACCTCGGGGCCGTCGGCGGCGTCCAGCGCACGGGACAGCCGCTGCCAGCGGATCTGGACGTAGCCGCGATCGTGCCCGGTGCGTTCGAGCCAGTTGGCCAGGCCGGGGTCGCGTTCGCTGATCACGAACCGGATCTTGCCGTCCGGGTCGACGCGCGCCTGGTCGGCGGTGAGGCTCGTCTGATGGTTGATGTAGTCCAGCGAGAGGTACCAGACGCTGCCGAGCTGGATGCCCTGATAGGGCGCGTCCGACCGCGGCACGGTGACGATCATGACCTCCTCGTCGCCGAGTTCGTAGTGCCCGGCCGAGGAGTACTGCGTGGTCAGGCCGCCCGGCGTCGGGCGCGGTTCGGTCATCGTGTTCACCGGCAGATTCAGGTAGAACCACTTCGGGAAGGCGAGGAAGGTGCGCAGCCTGCTCAGCAGGATCTTGCCGGAGACGCCGTAGCGTTTGGCCAGCCCGTCGCGGGTGAGCGGCGCGGGTGAGCCGCCTGCGGTGTCGGCGCACTGGATCTGGATCGTGCCGCGGCGTTCGGTGGCCCAGTCGCTGTAGACCTCGCGCACGACGAGCATCGACGACCCCGGGCCGAGGACGAAATAGTTGGGGCCGGGGTCCGGTTTGGCCGGTCCGAAGCGGAGTTCGAACGTGCCGTCCTCGGCGATCTCGATCCGACGGTCGTCGAACGCGGCGAGACTGTCCGGCACCTCGACGGGCGAGTAGTCGCCGTTGAGGACCTGGAAACTGACGTCGGCCGTGCTCCCCCGCGTCCCGGTGACGACGTACTCGCGGTCCTCGCTGATGTTCGCGTTGAAGTACAGCGTGTCCGGGTTGTCCAGGCCCATCTTCGTGTACGGCCCGGTGGACTGGGTGAAGAACGGGTAGTCCCGTTCGTAGGCCCACGCCATCTGCAGGGACGCGCGGACGCTGCCGGCGAGGTAGTCGTACCCCTCGACCAGATCCTGTTCGGTCCGGATGTGCGGCGCCTCCGCGATGACCTTCTCGGCTTCGACGATCGCGTCCGCGAACGGTTGAGTGAGCACCGGCGACTCCTCATGCTGGTACAAATACGTACCGACTTGGTACGTTCTTCGCGACATCAGACTAGAACGCGTTCTAAGGATGGGTCAATGACTCGGCGTTCCCCGCCCACCGAGCGGGTCGTGCGGCTGCTCGACTTCTTCGCCGCGCACCCGGGCAGGCGCTTCGGCCTGTCGGAACTCGCACGCGAACTGGACCTGGCCAAACCGACCTGTCTCGGCATCGTCACCGAGCTGGCCGCGGGCGGCTACCTGGTCCGGGACCCGAGCCCGGTCACCTACCGGCTCGGGCCGGCGATGATCGCCGCGGGCCGCGTCGCGGGCGAGGGTTTCGGCGCGAGCGAGGTCGCACGACGGCATCTGGAGGACCTGAGCAAGCGATACGACGCCACGTGCACGGCGTCGGCCGTCGTCGGCGACCGGATCCTGATGCTGCAGAGCGCCGGTCCCGGCCGGGTCAAACTCGGCGAGACCTATCCGTTCGCGCCGCCGGTCGGTCTGATGTACGTGCTGTGGGACTCCGACGCGGCGTTCGACGCGTGGCTCGCCAAACCCCCGGCCGTGCCGGTGCGGCTGGACGAAACGCATCTGCGCCGCGTCGTCGCCGAATGCCGCGAGCACGGCTACCTGGTGGAGAGCCTGACCTCCGCCGGGCGACGGCTCTACGCGCTGATGGCCGGAGTCGGCGCGGAGGAACTGCCGCCGGAAGTGCGGGGCCTGGTGGGCGAACTCGTGTCGAGTCTCGGCGAGCGCGTCTACCTCGGCGCCGACCTGGAGCCGCGCCACAAGCACGCGGTGAGCCTGCTCGCCGCGCCGGCGTTCGACGCTTCGGGCAGGCAGGAACTGGTGCTCACGCTGTCGGTCGGCGAGCCGATCACCGGCGCCGAGATCGCGCGGCGGGGCGCGGCGCTGGTCGCCACCGCCGACGCCGTCACCGCCGAATCCGGCGGCCGCCGCCCAAAGTGCCGAACCGCGGAGGGCTAGCACGGTTATCGGAAGGTAGGTCGATATGACCTGATCGAGCCTGCCTGCTTAGCAGCGATTTGGCATCCGATCGATGTCCATATGAACGTTCTTGGGCGGGGTCGTGAGTGGCAAGAGCGTTCCAGCGGACCGGTATTGGCCGAGCCGGGATCCTCCGCCAAGCCAGATGGCCGGGTGATCCGAGCGTGTCACCGCTGACAACGCACATCGGCCCTGGCCGGGTGCGGGCCGGCAGCTACCGGTCCGAAAGTGGCGATGCGGCAAGCGCCGGGAGCCGACGATGCAGGAATCGGGACGTTCAACGTCCGAAATCCTCCCCCGTCACGCACCCCACCGCGCAGACCGAGACGAACCCAAGCCCAGTGGGTAACCACACACCGGTCCGCTCTAACCCTCTTTGCCGCTCAGCGAACCAGTTCAGGTCAGGAGGACCAGCGGTTCGCGGTGAGCTTCAGGCTCGGTACGTCGTCCATCGACATCATCGTTTCGTACAGCCGGTCGTACTGGGTCGACGCGGTGAGCCACGCGCCGTCCACCCGCCGATAGGTGTCCTCGTAGTACGCCGCGCCCTCGATCATCACCCGGTGCTCGGGCACGATCACCTTGTCCCGCATCAGCCACGTGCCCGCCGCGGTGTCGCCGTCGACGTCGATCTCCGGCTGCCCGGCGAAGTGCACCGTGGTGACGCCGGGTCCGACGGCGTTCCGGAAGAACCCGATGATCGCCTCACGCCCCTCGAAGTTCAGCGGTTCACCGTAGGACGGCGTGCCGAAGCGGGCGTGCGCGTCGGCCGTCAGGGTCCCGCCCATCTCGTCCCACAGCTTGAGGTCGAGACAGCGGAGGTAGCGGGCTTTGAGGCGGCGGATCTCTTCGAGCGCGACCAGGTCCATGCCGACAGCCTCCCCCACCTCTTGACCAAGCACAAGAACTTGTTCTACTTTTCTGACCTCGAACCACGGAGGTCACGATGGCGTCGCCGACCTACGAGCTCACCCATCTCGAAGCACTCGAAGCCGAAGCCGTGCACATCTTCCGCGAGGTCGCGGCGACCTTCGAGCGGCCGGTGCTGCTGTTCTCCGGCGGCAAGGACTCGATGGTGATGCTCCACGTGGCGGCCAAGGCGTTCTGGCCGTCACCGCCACCGTTCCCGGTGATGCACGTCGACACCGGGCACAACTTCGACGAGGTCATCGAGTTCCGGGACCGCACGGCCGGGACCTACGGGCTCCGGCTCGTCGTCACCAGCGTCCAGGACGACATCGACGCGGGCCGGGTCGTCGAAGACCCGAAGGCCGGCCGCAACCGTCTCCAGACCACCGCCCTGCTGCGCGGGATCCGCGAGCATTCCTTCGACGCCGTTTTCGGCGGGGCCCGGCGCGACGAGGAGAAGGCCCGCGCCAAGGAGCGCGTGTTCAGCTTCCGCGACGAGTTCGGCCAATGGGATCCGCGCAACCAGCGACCGGAACTCTGGGATCTCTACAACGGCAGGCATCGCCAAGGCGAGCACATCCGCGTCTTCCCGCTGTCGAACTGGACCGAACTCGACATCTGGCAGTACATCGAGGCCGAGAACGTCGACCTGCCGTCGATCTACTACTCGCATCGGCGCCCGGTCGTCCAACGGGACGGGATGCTGCTCGCGCACACCCGCTTCCTCACCCTGAACGAAGACGAAAGTCCTTACGAGGCAACGGTTCGCTTCCGCACCGTCGGCGACGCGACCTGCACCGGCTGCGTCGAGTCGACGGCGACGTCACCCGCTGAAGTGGTCGCCGAGGTGGCGGTCAGCAGGCTCACCGAACGCGGCGCCACCCGCGCCGACGACCGGATCTCCGAGGCGGGCATGGAAGACCGGAAGAAGGAAGGCTACTTCTGATGGGCGCTTCACAGCTGGTCCGGCTCGCGACCGCGGGCAGCGTCGACGACGGGAAGTCGACGCTGATCGGCCGCCTGCTGTTCGATTCCAAGACGGTCTTCACCGATCAGCTCGAAGCCATCGAGCGCACCAGCCGCGACCGCGGCGAGGCGTACCCGAACCTCGCCCTGCTGACCGACGGCCTGCGCGCCGAACGCGAACAGGGCATCACGATCGACGTCGCCCATCGGTACTTCGCGACGCCGCGGCGCAAGTTCATCATCGCCGACACCCCGGGACACGTGCAGTACACCCGGAACATGGTCACCGGGGCGTCCACCGCGGACCTCGCGCTGATCCTGATCGACGCCCGCAAAGGCGTGCTCGAACAGTCGCGGCGGCACGCGTTCCTGGCGAGCCTGCTGGGCATCCCGCATCTGGTGTTGTGCGTCAACAAGATGGACCTGGTCGGCTGGTCGCAGGAGCGTTTCGAGGAGATCCGCGAGGACTTCCGCCGCTTCGCCATGAAACTCCAGGTGCACGATCTGACCTTCGTGCCGATGTCGGCGCTGCACGGCGACAACGTCGTGCACCGGGGCGCGAGTATGCCTTGGTACGAGGGCACTTCCCTGCTGCATCACCTCGAACAGGTCCACGTGGCCTCGGATCGCAACCTCATCGACGCGCGATTCCCCGTGCAGTACGTGATCCGGGAGCACAGCCGCGACTTCCGCGGCTACGCGGGCACCGTCGCGGGCGGGGTGTTCAAACCCGGTGACGAGGTCACCGTGCTGCCGTCGGGCTTCACCACGAAGGTGCGCGCGATCTGGGGGCCGGGCGGCACTCCGATCACCGAAGCCTTCGCCTCGCGGGCCGTGACGATCGAACTCGACGACGACCTCGACCTCGGGCGCGGCGATCTGATCTGCCGCCCCGGCAACCGGCCGCACACCGGCCGGGACGTCGACGCGATGGTCTGCTGGTTCTCCGAACAAGGAGCCCTGAAACCCGGGAACACCTACGTCGTCCGGCACACCACCAGAAAGACCAAGGCCGAGATCCGCGACCTGGACTACCGGCTCGACGTCACCACCCTGCATCGCGACGAGACCGCGAAAGCGTTGTCCCTCAACGAGATCGGCCGGATCCGGCTGCACGCACGGCAGCCGCTGCTGTTCGATTCCTACCGCCGCAACCGGTCCACCGGCGGTTTCCTCCTCGTCGACGAGCATTCCGGCGCGACGGTCGCGGCCGGCATGATCACCGGCCCGAGCGTGACGGCGTCGAACGTCGTCTGGCACACCGCCGCGGTCACCAGGGCGGAACGCCCGACGCGCGGGCTCACCGTCTGGCTCACCGGGCTTTCCGCGTCCGGGAAGTCGAGCGTGGCCGTGGAACTGGAGCGGCGGCTGGTCGCGTCCGGGCGGCCCGCGTATCTGCTGGACGGCGACAATCTCCGGCACGGGCTGAACGGGAACCTCGGGTTCAGCCCCTTCGATCGCGCCGAGAACGTCCGGCGCGTCGCAGAGGTCGCGAAGCTGTTCGCCGACGCCGGTGTGGTGTCGGTGGTCTCGCTGATCAGCCCGTACCAGGCCGACCGCGAACTCGCCCGCGCCGCGCACGAGACGGCCGGGCTGCCGTTCCTCGAGATCTTCGTCGACACCCCGCTCGAAGTCTGCGAAGACCGCGACCCCAAGGGGATGTACGCGAAGGCGAGGGCGGGCGAGATCAGCGGGTTCACCGGGGTGGACGCGCCTTACGAGCGGCCGGAGAACCCGGATCTGGTGCTGCGACCGGAAAACGGGGATCCCGCGGCGATGGCCGCGCTGATCCTCGCCGCCCTGGAGTAGGTCTGAGCCCTTCCCGCATCACCTGACGCGGTGGACTGTCGAGGGACGAGGCGCGTCGCGAAAGCCACTTTCGCGACGTCTGATGTCCCGAAAGTGGCTTTCGCGACATGAGCGCCGAGGGACGAGGCGCCGGCCACGACACCTCAGCCGCCGTTCGAGGCCCGGTACGGCGCGGCCGCGTAGGTGCGCGCGGTGGTGGCCGTGAGCTTCTCGACCGACCGGAACATCGTCTTCCCGAGCTTCGTCCGCGCCCTCAGCGCCGGATGCGTCGCGGCGTAGTCGTCCTTGGTGACCGCCGGGTCGCCCGCGAACTCGCCGGAGGCGAACAGCGAGTAGGTCAGGACCGGCTTGCCGTCCGCGCTGAACATCACGCCCGCCTCGTTGCGGCCGTCGTTGAACCAGCCCGCCTTCGTGGCGACCCGCAGCCGCTCGGCCGAGGTCAGGCCGAGGCGCACGCCGTCGGTGAACGCGCTCAGCGACCGCAGGATGGTCAGCAGGTACTCGGTGGACTTCGCCGAAAGCAGCGTTCCCTCGACCAGCTTCCGCAGCAGCGTATGCGTTTCGGCCGGGGTCGTCTTGCCGAGGAAGAAGCGGTTCGGGTTCGCCACCGGGACGACCTGGGTGTGCACGAATCCCTTGCCACGCAGGATCTCGTTGACCTCGGCGGCGGGGACGACCAGCCCGCACAGGCGGACGGCGGTGTTGTCGGACAGCGTCAGCAGCGCGGCCATCGCGTGCCCGAGGGTGATCGAACTCGGATACGCGCCGTCGAGACCGAAGATGCCATCGGTGTCCTTGATGACGATGTCGGCCGTGACGTCGACGCGCTGGTCCAAAGTGAGCAGTCCGCGGTCGATCTTGTCGAGGACCGCGGTGGCCACCGCGATCTTGTTCACACTGTAGGCTTCGACCACCTCGTCGGCCCGCTCGGAGACGGCGGGGACCAGGTTCCCGGCGGCGTCCGCGACGCTGACGTACGACGACCAGGCGCCGCCCGCTTTCGCGGTTTCCCGGGCGTAGACCTGGGAAATCCGGCGCGCGGCGGCCGCTGCGTCGGCGGCGGGCGTGTCCGATTCGGACTCGGCGGCTTGGGCGATCTGCGTTGTCCCGAGTACCGCGCCCGCGGCGGCGACCGTTCCCAGCCCCAGCACGCGACGGCGGTTGACGTTCGTGTCCACCGGGGGACCCTACCGCGTTCAGCCCGCCGGCGTGACGAATCCGGTGTCGTACGCCTTGATCACCGCTTGGGTGCGGTCCCTCGCGCCGAGTTTCGCGAGGACGTTCCCGACATGCGTCTTCACCGTCTGCACACCGAGGTAGAGCTCGCCAGCGATCTCCACATTGGACAGTCCGGCGGCCATCAGCCGCAGCACCTCGCGTTCGCGTTCGGTGAGCCCGGCGCCGGCGAGACCGTCCCGCGGACCCCGGTGCGCCTGCTGCGCGGCCAGCCGCCGGATCGCGGCGGGGAACAGCAGGGACTCTCCCGCAGCCACCGTCCGGATCGCCGCGACGATCTCCTCGGGCCGCGCCCGCTTCAGCAGGAAACCGCTCGCGCCGGCGAGCAGGGCGTCGTAGACGTAGTCGTCGTTCTCGAAGGTGGTCACCACGATCACCTTCGGTGGATTGTCCATAGTGGACATCAGATGCGTGGTCGCGCGGATCCCGTCGACCGAGGGCATCCGGACGTCCATCAGCACGACGTCGGGCCGGAACCGCGAGACCAGGCCCGGCACCTCGGCGCCGTCGGCCGCCTCGCCGGCGACCTCCAGATCGGGTTCGGAGGCGATGATCGCCCGCAGCCCCGCCCGGATGAGCTGTTCGTCGTCGACCAGCAACACCCGGACGCTCATCGCCGTTTCCCCCATGGCACCGCCACCTCGACCTTCCAGCATCCGTCCGCGCGGCCCGCGGTGATCGTGCCCCCGAGCACTTCCACCCGTTCCGTCATTCCCCGCAGCCCCCGGCCGCCCCCGTCCCGTGACGGTTCCGCGGCACCGAGCGGGTTGGCCACCCGCAACCGCAGCAGCTCCGCTTCGGCGTCGACGAACACCGTCACCGGAACCTTACCGGCGTGCCGCAACGCGTTCGTGAGGCATTCCTGCAGGATCCGGTACGCCTCGCGGGAGACGACCGGCGGCACCGAAGCCGGTTCGCCCCGCACCTCCGCGCTCACCTCGGCCCCCGCCAGCCGCGTGGCCTCGACCAGTGCGGGCAGCTCGGTCAGTCCCGATTGCGGCGCCCGCGACGACGCTTCCTCGCGCAGCAGCCCGAGCACATGGTCGAGGTCGTCCAGCGCGGCCCGGGCCGAGTCCTCGATCGCGCCGAGAGCCTGTTCGGTGAACTCCGGATCCGAGCGCAGGGTCCGGCGCGCGGCCCCGGCCTGGATGGTCACGACGCTCAGCGCGTGCCCGACCGAATCGTGCAGTTCCCGCGCGAGCCGGTTGCGTTCGGCGAGTTGTTCGGTGCGCTTCTCCAGCTGGGCGATCCGTTCGGCGGCCGAGATCCCCAGCAGGCTCTTGGCGCAGCGCGTCAGCACCGCCCCGGCGATCCAGACGACGTACGCCAGCGCGACGAGGCCGAGCAGGAGCGCCGCCGGGATCCAGGCGCTCGCCCAGCCTTTCGGCACCAGGATCGGGTCCTCCGCGGACAGCGCGATCCGGCCGGTGAACGGAGCCGCGACGGCGAATCCGAAGGCGACCGGGACGAACAGGCTCACCAGGCTGATGACGCAACCGGTGCCCACGTGCAGCAGGAACATCGCGCTCGACCGCAGCCGGACGGGCCAGCTCGCCGCACGCCCGAAGGTCACCCCGGGCACCGGATCGTCCAGCAGTTCCCGCACGGCCGCGCCTTCCAGCACCCGGACGGCGGGCAGGAACGACGACGCGAGCATCACCAGCACGACGGTGATCATCCCGATGACGACCCCGCGTCCCATCGTCACGACGAGCGGCAGCAGCGACGGCACCATGATGGCGGCGAAGAGCACGTACGGCACGCTGAGGGCGCCACCGAGGATGAAGTACACCCACCGGCGATAGGTCGCCCGGTCCACTAGCGGGCCGAAAAGTCGCATGCGCTCTTTCTAGCGTGTGCCGACTTCGCGCGGATCCCTCATCAGTACCTCCGCGATCTCCCTCGCGAGCGTGACCCGGTGCGCGTCGCCGTCGATCCCGGTGTGCGCGACAGCGCCCTCCAGCAGGAGGAAGAGCTGCTCCGCGAGCCGCTCCGGATCCGATGCGCCAGGGGCGTCCTCGCGGAGAAGTTCGGCGAACTTCGCCCGGACCGCCTCCTTGTGCCGCCGGATCACGTCGAGCCCGGGATGCCCGGCGGGCAGTTCGGCGGCCGCGTTGAGGAACGCGCAGCCCCTGTCGCTCCCGAGCCCGGGGTGGTCGACGTAGGCGTCGAAGACCACGAGTGCCCGGGGCGTGCCGGCCGCGGCCAGCCGCTCTTCGAGGTACGCCCACCAGACGTCGTGCCGGCGCCGCAGGTACGCGATCGTGAGCTCCGTCTTCGAGCCGAAGCACGCGTACAGCGTCTTCTTCGTGACGCCGGCGGCCTCGGCCACGGCCGCGACACCCACCGCGTTCAAGCCCTCCCGGTAGAAGAGCTCGGTCGCGGCACTCAGGACACGCTCACCGGCTGGAGTCAGCATGCCTCGACTATACCGATCGGTTGACCTAAGCGCGAAATGCGGGAACACTCCCTAGGTATACCGCTCGGTATACTCATGGAGGCGAGCTGATGGTTTCTTCCTACAAACGCGAGTTGAAGCTCACCGCGGCCGGGTTGTCCCTGATCGCGGTCACCTACGGACTCGCGAGGTACGCGTACGGGCTCTTCGCGCCGACCCTCCGGACGGAGTTCGACCTCGACGGCAGCACACTCGGCGCCATCGCGGCGGGAAGTTACGTCGCGTACTGCCTGGCCGTCGTCGCGGCGACCGCCGTCACGACCCGGTGGGGCGCGCGGACGGGCGCGCTCGCCGCCGGGACGGCCGCCACCGCGGGGACCGCGCTGATCGCGGCCGCGCCGGACACCGCCGTCCTCGCGCTCGGCGTCGTCCTCGCCGGGGCCAGCACCGGCCTGGCCTCCCCCTCCCTCGCGGACGCGGTCTCCCGCGCCGTCCGGGTGACCCGCCGCGACCGCGCCCAGTCCGTGGTGAACGCCGGAACCGGGCTCGGCGTGCTGATCTCGGGCCCGGTCTCGCTGCTCGCGATCGGCGACTGGCGGCTCGCCTGGTGGGCCTTCGCCGCGGCATCGGCGCTGGTCACCCTATGGATCGCCCGCGTCGTGCCGCCGGTCAAGGAGGATCGGGCGCGCGGGCTGCCGACGCCGCTGTTCCCGCCCGCGACCGGACGCCTCCTGCCCGCCGCCGCGACACTCGGCCTGGCCAGCGCGGCGATCTGGACGTTCGGCCGGGACATCGCCGTGAGCGTCGGCGGGCTCGGCGAGACCGAGTCGACGGTGGTGTGGATCGTCCTCGGCGCGGTCGGCCTGGCCGGGGCGTTCACCGCCGAGCTGACCTCGCGGGCGGGACTGCGCCGGGCGTGGTCGGCGGGGATGCTCCTGTTCGCCGTCGCCACGGCACTCTTCGCCCTCGCCACCCGGTCACTCCCCGCACTGGTCGTCGCGGCCGCGCTGTTCGGAGCCGTCTACATCGGACTGACCGGTGTGCTGATCCTCTGGGGCACCAGGGCTTATCCGGCGGCACCCGCGTTCGGCGTCGGCGTGGCCTTCCTGATGCTGGCGCTCGGCCAGGCCGCCGGGGCGCCGCTCATCGGCCTTCTCGGCGACCTGATCGACCTTCGCGCCGGCTTCCTGGCCGCGGCGGCGATGGCCGTCCTCGGCGTCCTGTTCGCGCCCAAGGAAGCGACCACGACCTACAACTTCGGGGTCCGTTCCCTCTCAAGGGTGAGTACCGTCCCGCCGGAGCGGGAATCCCGCGTCGGCTGCGCGTGATGTCCTCATCGGCATGAACCTGCTGCTCGGCCTGCTCACCTTGCCCGTCTACGCGGTGATGCTGTGGCCGCTCGTGGTCGCCGCCCGCCGCGTGCTGGGCGTGCGGATCGGCGCGATCCGCGCGTTGTGCGCGGCCGGCTTCGGCTGGCTGGTCGCGGGCGGCATCCTCAGCGCGTTCCCCCTGCCGATGCACGCGAGCGGCGCTTTCGCCGGGCTGGTCATCCCGGTGGCGGGCAGCGCGTTCCTGGCGACGCTGATCTTCCTGTTCGTCGCGGAGTTCGTGCTGCCTTCCGGTTCGGGGCTCGGGCTGATCGGCCGGATCCGGTCGCTGCGCCGCCGCGCGGCCCGGACGCGGCGGTACTCGCAGATCACCCGGATCGCGATCAAGCACGGCCTCGGCCGGTATCTCACCGGCCGCCGCGAACCCGGCCTCGCCCAGGTCCGGCACGCCAAGCTGGCGCGCTCGCTCAGGCGCGCGCTGGAGGAAGGCGGCGTGACGTTCGTGAAACTCGGGCAACTGCTCTCGACGCGGGCCGATCTGCTCCCGCCGGTGTTCGTCGACGAACTCGGCAAGCTCCAGGACCAGGTCGCCTTCGCCGACGCGGACGAGGTCGCGACGGTGCTGCGCGAGGAACTGGGTGGCGATCCGGACGAGATCTTCGCCGAATTCGATCCGGAGCCGATCGCGGCCGCGTCGATCGCGCAGGTCTACCGGGCGAAGCTGCGCGACGGGCAGGACGTCGTCGTCAAGGTGCAACGGCCCGGTGTGCAAACGCTGGTCGACCGGGACCTCGACATCGTCCGCCGGGTCGCGGCCGCGCTGGACCAGCGCGCGGACTGGGCCCGCTCGCTCGGCGTCGTCGACCTCGCCGAAGGCTTCGCCGAGGCGCTGGTCGAGGAGCTCGATTTCCGCACCGAGGCCAGGAACATCGAGGCGGTCGCCGCCGCCTACCCCGGCACCGAGGTCGCCCTCCCCACTGTCCACAAAGCACTGTCCACCGAACGCGTCCTGGTGATGCGGCGCCTCGACGGCAAACCGCTCGCCGCCGCGAAAGAGCAGGTGCCGGCGGCGGAACGGGCGAACCTCGCGCGATCGATGCTGCGCTGCGTGCTCGGCCAGGTGATGGGCAGCGGCGTCTTCCACGCCGACCCGCATCCCGGCAACGTCCTGCTGCTCGCCGACGGCAGGCTGGGCCTGCTCGACTTCGGCTCGGTCGGACGGCTCGACTCGGGTCTGCGCGCCGGGCTGCAGAACCTCATCCTCGCCCTCGACCGCGGCGACCCGGCCGCGTTGCGCGACGGCCTGCTGGAGATCGTCGACCGGCCGGACGACATCGAGGAGCGACGACTGGAGCGGGCGCTGGGTTCCTTGGTGGCCAAGCATTTCAACCACGGACAGGCCCCGGATCTGGACATGTTCACCGACCTGTTCCGGGTGATCGCCGACTTCCGGCTCAGCGTGCCCCCGCCGATCGCCGCGGTGTTCCGCGCACTGGCCACTTTGGAGGGAACGCTGGCCGCGCTGGCGCCGGGGTTCAACATCGTCGTCGAATCCCGCGCCTATGCCGCCGAGCAGGTCGGCGCCGGGCTGCGGCCGGAATCGCTGCGCTCCACGGCCACCAACGAACTGATGGCGCTCCTGCCGGTGCTGCGCCGCCTGCCCCGCCGCGTCGACCGGATCGGCAACGCGCTGGAGCAGGGCAGGCTTTCGGTCAACGTCCGGCTGTTCTCCGACGAACGCGATCGCGACGTGGTCACCGGGCTGGTGCACGAGGTCCTGCTGGCGTTCGTCGGCGCGGCGACCGGGCTGATGGCCGTTCTGCTGCTGGGCAGCACGACCGGCCCGGACGTCGTATCAGGAGTCACGCTGCACCAGATGTTCGGCTACAACCTGCTGGTGGTCAGTGCGCTGGTGGGATTGCGGCTGCTCTTCGTCGTTTTCCGGCGGACCGGACAACGGTCACGATCGCGCCGATGACGCCGATCACGACGAGACCGATGCCGGCGAGCATGGAGTAACGCGCGGCGAGGAACCCGTTGTCGGACACCGGTCCCCCGGGCAGACCGGCGTCGACGAACGCCGTGGTCTGCTGGAACGGCTCCGCGTAGACGGTCCTTCCCAGGCCCACGACGACGCCGCGCACGGCCGACAAGGGAACGGCCCCGTTGCCCGGCGACCCCGCGTAGATCTGCGAGTCGCGGGAGTTGTTCCGCTGGTCGCCCGCGAGGAACACGGTGCCCGGTGGGAGTTCGACGTCGAAGGGCCTCCCGCTGATGCCCTCGTAGTCGACGTACGGTTCCTTGACGGCTTTCCCGTTGACGGTGATCAGGCCGTCCTTCGTGCAGCAGACGAGGTGATCACCCCCGACGGCGATCACCCGCTGGATCGCCAGGCCCTCGTTGGGGCTCGCGTCCGGATACGCGCTGAGATCCATGAGGACCACCGCGCCGCGCGGGATCTCGCCGATGTCGGACCACCGGTAGGTCACGATGGTGCCGGGTTTGAGCGTGGGACTCATCGCGCGGCTGGCGACGGATTTCATCCCGTAGTCCGACAGGCTCCAGAACCCGTATCCCCCGGCGCCCACACCGACGATCGCCACGAGGATCATCACGAGCAGGAGCGGGGAGAATCTTCGCTTCGGCCCGGGTCTGTCGGCGGGCGGAGCGGGAAAGTCCATTTCGGTCACAGCGCACAGTAGCGCCGCCGGCCGACAGTTTCCGGCGAACGCTCAACCTCGGGGCGCGTACATGATGACCCCGACCCCGGCCAGACAGATCAAGGCGCCGATGACGTCGTAGCGATCCGGGCGGTAGCCGTCGGCGACCATCCCCCAGGCGAGCGAGCCCGCGACGAACACCCCGCCGTACGCGGCGAGGATGCGCCCGAAGTTCGCGTCGGGCTGCAGTGTCGCGACGAAACCGTAGAGGCCCAGCGCGACGACGCCCACACCGATCCAGAGGTACCCGCGGTGTTCCCGGACCCCTTGCCAGATCAGCCAGGCGCCACCGATCTCCAGCAGGGCTGCGAGCGCGAAGAGCGCGATGGACCGGAAGATCATTCCCACAGCCTATTGCCTGCAGGCCCGGACTCTCATGTCGTGAAGGGTCCCTTTGAGACGTTGGAGGGGGGAAGAGGGGGCGAGCCCCCCGAAGGCACAACCAGGGGGGGCGGGGGGGACGCGCGGGGGGGGGGGCCGACC
>NZ_JBFBGL010000093.1:0-23522 GCF_040684635.1 Amycolatopsis sp. NPDC089917
GAGACGGCGGGCAAGTCCGTGAAGGCCTCCTTGAGGGACCCAGAGTCCCTCAAGGAGGCCTTCACGGACTTGCGACAGAGGGAGTCGTCAGGAGGACTGGCGCTGCTCGAAGAGCGTCACGCCGACCGGCGGCAGCCCGACGACGCTCGCCATGACCTGACAGAAGGCCTGCCCGTGCGGCCGCAGCACGGCGTCCGTCGGCGTCCACGACGCCCGCAGTTCCAGATCGTCGGTGCGCGCGGGGCCGGAGATGTCGCCGAAGCGCGCCGACGAGGTCTCGGTGACCGTGCCGCCCAGCGCCGTCCACTCCGCGCCCGAGGTCTCCAGCGCGTCGGTCAGCCAGGACCAGCCGACGGCGGGAAGGAAGGGATCGGTCGCCAGTTCCCGGTCGAGTTCCGCGCGGACGTACATGACCAGCCGCAGGACCCCGTCCCAGCCTTCCTGGCCGTCCGGATCGTGCAGCAGCACCAGCCGCCCTGACGCCAGGACGTCCGCCGGTCCTTCCACCTCGCAGCTCACCGCGTAGGACCACGGCGCCAGCCGTTGCGGCGGGCGCATCGTCTCCAGCTGGACTTCGGGGCGGGGCCGGACCGATTGCAACGACGCGACGGCTTCACGGAAGAGATCGGGTACTGACGTCATCGCGGTCACCAACCGACTGTAAGACGCGATCGTCCGGTTCGGGGCGCAGGCGCGCCGAGAGTAAGGCCCCGGAGCGCCCATGGCACCATGAACCGTGATGTCTCCTTCACCTGCTTCTCCCGCGCAGACCGTTCCCGCGGCCCGTCGTGCCCTGCCCGGCTCGCCGTTCCTGGCCGCCGCGCGCGGGGAACGCCCCGCCCGCACCCCCGTGTGGTTCATGCGCCAGGCCGGCCGGTCGCTGCCGGAGTACCGGGCGCTGCGCGAGGGCACCTCGATGTTCGAGGCGTGCTTCGACCCCGAGATGCTCGCCGAGATCACTCTCCAGCCGATCCGCCGTCACGGCGTCGACGCGGCCATCCTCTTCAGTGACATCGTCGTCCCGCTCAAGGCGGCGGGTCTCGACATCGACATCGTCGCGGGCACCGGCCCGGTCGTCGCCGAGCCGATCCGCGACGCCGCGGGCGTGCGCGCGCTGCCGGTGCTGGACCCGGAGCAGGTGGAGCGGGTCGCCGACGGTGTCCGGCTGCTGGTCGGGGCGCTGGGCGAGACGCCGCTGATCGGTTTCGCGGGCGCGCCGTTCACCCTGGCCTCCTATCTCATCGAGGGCGGACCGAGCCGCAACCACGAGCACACCAAGGCGCTCATGCACTCCGAGCCGGCGCTGTGGCACGAGCTGGCGGGGCGCCTGGCGGACATGGCGATCACGTTCCTGTCCGCGCAGCTGGACGCCGGGGCCGACGCGATCCAGCTGTTCGACTCGTGGGCGGGCGCGCTCTCGGAGCGGGACTACCGCGAGTTCGTCCTGCCGCATTCGGCGAAGGTGCTGGACGCGGTCGCGGGCTACGGCGTGCCGCGGATCCACTTCGGCGTCGGCACCGGCGAGCTGCTGGTGGCCATGCGCGACGCGGGCGCCGACGTGGTCGGCGTCGACTGGCGCGTCCCGCTCGACGAAGCCGTCCGGCGGCTCGGCGGCGGCGTCGTCCAGGGCAACCTCGACCCGGCGCTGCTGCACGCGTCCTGGCCGGTGCTCGAAGCCGAGGTCCGGCGGATCCTCGCGGAGGGCCGCGCGGCCGACGGCCACATCTTCAACCTCGGCCACGGCGTGCTGCCCGGCGTCGACCCGGACGTCCTGACGCGCGCGGTCGGGCTGGTGCACGAGATCCAGCCGTGAAGACGGTCGCCGTCGTCGGCGGCGGTATTTCCGGACTGACCGCGGCCTACCGTCTCCGGACGCTCTTCGGCGAGGACGCGCGGATCGTCGTCTTCGAGGCGACGGACTCGCTCGGCGGGAAACTCCGCACGATCGAACTCGCCGGCGAGCGCTACGACGTCGGCGCCGAGGCCTTCCTCGCCCGTCGTCCCGAGGCGCTCTCGCTGGTACGCGAGGTCGGGCTGGGTGAAAGCCTCGTCCATCCCACCAAGGCCCGCGCGAAGATCCACGCCGGCGGCTCGGTGCTCGGCCTGCCGCCGGGCACCGTCATGGGCGTCCCGGCCTCGGCCGACGCGGTCGCCGGGGTGCTGTCGGAGAAGGGCCGCTCGCTGGTCGAGGCCGAGTCGTCGCTGCCGCCGGTGGATCTGCCCGCCGGTGACGTGCCGCTCGGCCCGCTGCTGCGCGAGCGCTTCGGCGACGAACTCGTGGACCGCCTCGTCGACCCGCTGCTGGGCGGGGTCTACGCCGGGGGAGCGGACGGGCTCGGGCTGCGCGCGACGATGCCCGGTCTCGCGTCCGCGGTGGACCGCGGCGCGCGTTCGCTCACCGAAGGCGCCGCTTCGCTCATGCCCGCGTCGCCCAGTACGGCGCCGGTCTTCGGGACGCTGCTGGGCGGCCTCGGGACGCTGATCGCGCGGCTCGCCGAGCTGTCGCGCGCCGAGATCCGGACCGGGACCACGGTGACGGCGCTCGCGCGCACCGCCACCGGCTGGAAGGTCGACGACCTCGAAGCCGACTCCGTCCTGCTCGCCGTTCCGGCGCCTTCGGCACGACGGCTGCTCGACGGCGTCGCGGATGTCGCGTCGTCGGCGTTCGCGGAGGTCGAACTCGCGTCGATGGCGGTGGTCGCGCTCGCCCTGGCGCCGGGTACCGCGCTGCCGGACTCGTCCGGTGTGCTGATCGGCGCGGGCGAACAGGACGCGGCGGGGAAGCCGTTCGCCGCCAAGGCGTTCACCTTCTCCACCCGCAAATGGGCGCAGTACGGCGACGGCCCGGTGCTGGTCCGCGGCTCGGTCGGCCGTTTCGGCGAGCCGGGCGCGCTGCACGCGGACGACGACGAACTCGTGCGCGTGGTCCGCGACGATCTCGCCCGGCTGACCGGCGTCACCGCCGAGCCGATCGAGACGCTGGTGACCCGGTGGGGTGGCGGGCTCCCGCAGTACGGCACCGGTCACCTCGAACGCGTCGAGCGGATCGAACGCGCCGTCGCGGGCGTTCCTGGGCTCGCCGTGGCCGGCGCGACGCTGCACGGCGTCGGGCTCCCCGCCTGCGTCGCCACCGCCGACGCGGCCGCCCGCCGCATCGCCGGGATCACACCGACCCACGAGGGCTCCTGAGCACCGGCAGTGCCAAGATGGCGGTATGGCGCGGCTGAACTACAACGAGCTCAACGACAGCATCCGCTACACCGCCTGGTCGGTCTTCCGGGCCGAGCAGGGCAAGCTGGGTGAGGACCGCACGCGGGCGACCGCGGAGACCACCGAGTACCTCGACGCGCTGGAAGCCAAGGGTGTCGTCGTCCGCGGTGTCTACGACCTCTCCGGCCTGCGGGCCGACGCCGACTACATGGTCTGGTGGCACGCGGAGGAGATCGAGCAGGTCCAGGCCGCCTACAGCGGTTTCCGGCACACCCCGCTCGGCCGCGCCTCTGCGCCGGTGTGGAGCCAGGTCGCGCTGCACCGCCCCGCCGAGTTCAACAAGAGCCACATCCCGGCGTTCCTCGCCGGTGAAGAGGCCCGCAAGTTCATCTGCGTCTATCCGTTCGTGCGCTCCTACGAGTGGTACCTGCTGCCGGACGACGAGCGCCGCAAGATGCTCGCCGACCACGGCAAGGAGGCTCGCGACTACCCGGACGTCCGCGCCAACACGGTCGCGTCGTTCGCGCTGGGCGACTACGAGTGGATCCTGGCCTTCGAGGCCGACGAGCTGCACCGCATCGTCGACCTGATGCGTCACCTGCGCGGCACCGAGGCCCGCCTCCACGTGCGCGAGGAGATCCCGTTCTACACCGGGACCAAGGTGGAACCCGCCGAGCTGATCGCCCTGCTGCCGTAGTGAACGCATCAGTGGACTCCCGCGTCTGGACCACGCTCACCAGCGACGAGCTCGCCGAAGACGCCGTCGAGGTCACCGGCCCCGAGTCCGTGCTGCCCGGGACCTTCCGGGTCGAACAGGTGGCGACGACGAGTATCGCGGCGGCGACGCTGGCCGCCGGGGAACTGTTGCGGCTGCGGGGAATCGAGCCCGGCAAGGTCTCGGTCGACACCCGGCACGCCGCGGCGTCGTTCCACAGCGAGCAGTACCTCCGCGTCGACGGCGAGCCGGTGCCGTTCAGCGCGCCGCTGTCCGGCGACTACCGCGCCAACGACGGCTGGGTGCGGCTGCACTGCAACTACCCGCGTCACGTGTCCGCCGTGTGCTGGGGTCTCGGCGTGCCCGCGACCCGCGCGGCGTTCGAGAAGGTCGTGGCGGCCAAGTCCAAGCACGAGGTCGAATCGGCGGTGATCGGCGCCGGCGGCGCCGCGGCCGTGCTGCGGACCCGGGACGAGTGGCTGGCGCACAAGCAGGGGCAAGCGTCCAGCGCGCTGCCGGTCGCGGACATCCGCCCGCTCGGGCCGTCGGATCCCGTGCGGCTGTTCGCGTCGGACCGGCCGCTGGGCGGGGTGCGGATCCTGGACCTGACCCACGTCATCGCCGGACCGGTCGCGGGCCGCGTGCTCGCCGCGCACGGCGCCACCGTCATGCACATCGGGTCGGCGCAGCTGCCGACCGTGCCGCCGCTGGCCGTCGACACCGGGATGGGCAAGCTCTCGGCGTACGTCGACCTGGAGACCGAGGCCGGGCGCTCGCGGCTGCGCAAGCTGATCGCGCGCGCCGACGTCGTGCTCCAGGGGTTCCGGCCGGGATCGCTGGTGGCCAAGGGTTTCTCGCCGGAGGCGATCGCCGAGCTGCGGCCGGGGATCGTGGTCGCGGACCTGTCGGCCTACGGCTGGGAAGGGCCATGGGCGCGCAGGCGCGGGTTCGACAGCCTCGTGCAGATGACGTCGGGGATCGCCGACGAGGGCGGCAAGACCGCCGGGCTCGACGGCCCGGGACCGCTTCCGGTGCAGGCACTCGACCACGCGACCGGCTGGCTCACCGCGGCGGCGATCATGACGGCCGTCCGCCGGGCGGCGACCGAAGGCGGCAGCCGGCACGTCCGCACGTCGCTCGCCGGGACCGCGGAGTGGCTGAACTCCTTGGGGCGCAAGGAAGCCGGACCTGCCGGTTTCGACGGCGCCGAGTTCGTGGAGGACGTCGACAGCCCGCTCGGGCGGCTCAGCCGGGTCAAGATGGCGGGTGTGCTGCCGGGCTCGAACCCCTTCTGGGTGGAGGGGACCCGCGTACCCGGAAGCGACCGAGCCGTCTGGTGAACCCCGCGTTCAGAGGACTAAACGCGGCGTAGCCACCTCGCGAAACGGCCAGGGGGTTTCGGTACCTCGCCGCGCTCCACGAGCCACGTGCCGAAGGCGTCCGCGTAGTCCCGCGCGCGGATCACGTCGGTCTTCGGATGTGCGGTCGTGTACTCGCGGAACAGCGCGGCGAACCGGTCGCCGAGGGCCTCGGCGAGGTCCGGCCGCAGGTACGCGGCCAGCCTGCTCTGCTTGTTCCGCACCACGTTCGCCTCGATGCGTAGCCTGTCCGCGTCGAAGCCCGCCGGGGCGTCGCCGTCGGCGAGGAGTGCCTTGAGCAGTTCGGCCTGCTGCCCCGCGAGCCGCTCCCGGGGCGAGGTCACGGCGAGACCGCGTCCCGGAGCGCGGCCAGTTCCGCCGCCAGTTCGGCGTCGGTCGGGTAGTCGTCGTCGCGTTCCAGCAGGACACCCGGCGGCTCGGCACGCTTCCGAAGTTCCCGCAGCAGGTTCAGGACCTCCGGGAGCACCGGATGGGCGTGCGTGTCGTGGTAGACGCCGTCGCGTTCGACGCCGCCCGCCATATGCGTGTACGCCAGCCGCTCCCAGGGGATCTCGTCGAGGAACCGGCCGGGGTCGGTGCCGAGGTTGCGGGCGTTGGCGTACAGGTTGGCGACGTCGACGATCAGCAGGCAGCCGGTCCGGTCGGTCAGCTCGCGCAGGAACTCCGACTCGGTGAACTCGGCGTCCGGCCATTCCAGCACCGCCGCGATGTTCTCCAGCGCGAACGGGACCTCCACGATGGACTGGGTCAGCTTGACGTTGTCCACCAGGACGTCGAGCGCTTCCCGGGTGCGGGGGAGCGGCATCAGATGCCCGGAGTCGAGGCCGCCCGCGCGCACGAAGCACACGTGGTCGCTGGCCATCGGCGCGCCGAGCTCGCGGGTGACCTCCGCGAGGTGCTCGACGCGCGCGGTGTCCAGCGGTTCGGCCCCGCCCAGCGACAGCGAGACCGCGTGCGGCAGGACCGGCGTCCCCTTGTCCCGCAAGGCGAGCAGGGTTTCGGGGAGATGCCCGGCGTGCAGGTTCTCGGCGACGACCTCGACCCAGTCGACGCCGGGCAGCCGCGCGATCGACAGGTCCAGCTCGTGCCGCCAGCCGATCCCGATCCCGAGGTGTCCCGGTCCGTCAGCCGCCACAGCCGCCGCCTCCGCCGCAGGAGCTGCCGCCGCCGCACGAACTACCGCTGCTGCACGAGGATCCGGAGCTGCAGGTGCTGCCGCCGCCGGACGAACCGCCGCCGCCGAAACCGCTGGGGATGGGCGGCGGGATCAGTGCCGCGCTCAGTTCCTCGTCCGGGTAGAACGCGAGCCCGCCGAGCGCGACCGCCGCGGCCGCGCCTGCCAGCAGGTAACCGGGGGCCACGCCGCCCGGGGCCGCTTCGTTGGGGATGCCGCGCTTGCGCTCCCGCGCCAGCGCGCTGCTGGCGCTGCCGAGGATCCGGTTGCCTTCACTGGTCGGACGCGGTCCCGACGCCTTGTTCTTGGCGGACCGGGCGATCAGCGTCGCGACCACGGCCGCGATCAGCAAGGGGATCAGGAAGCCGACGGGGTGGTTCGTGCCGAGCCCGGCGAACAGGCGCACCACGCCGAGGACGAGCACGGCGGCGTACAGGAAGAACACGACCTGGCGGATCCGCGGCGCCCGGTCGGCGACCACGAGCCCGCGCGCCTCCAGGTCCTTGCCGAGTGCCTGCATCGGCCCGGACATGCGCAGCCTGTCGCGCATGCCGCGGGTCGTGGCGTTGTAGCCCGGTTTGGCGCCCTTGGCGACGGCCCTTTCGATCGGGTCGGCGGGCAGGGATCCGGCCAGCTGGAGCTGCTTCGAACTGCTGATCCGCAACGTCCCGCGCTCGACCAGGGCCGCGATGGCCGTGTCGACCACCCGGTCCGGGCCGCCTGCCAGGTAGGCGAGTTCGTAGACGGTCGGCTGCGGTCCGCTCACGGCGGCGCGCGGCGCCTTGCGCCCGAGCTTGACCGCGATCGTCCACAGGAGACCGACGGCCAGCGGAAGCACCAGCAAGACGGCGTAGATCGCCAGGAAAGTGGGTCCGGGGATGCCCCAGGTGTCTTCCATCGCACGGGCCTTTCGCGAGCAGGTGCACTTACCGTAGTCGGACGCTTTTCCGTCCGGTCGTGGTTCCCTCGAACCCAGTCGATCAGCCGGGGGAACAATCCGTGACGTCCATTGAGCCGTCATCCGGGCTGACGGAGACCCGGGTCTTCTCCCTGGCGAGGGGCGCCGTCAGGAGCCGCGCCGCCCGCCGGTCCGGGTAGGCGTCGATTCCGCCCAGTGCCACCGCGCCCGCCGCGCCGGTGCCGAGCCGCGGATCCTCCCTCGCCCGGGAAACCAGCAGTTCGCCCGCTCCGGTCGCCCACACCCCGGGCCGGGCCCGGACGATGACGGCGTGCCAGGCCCGTCGCCAGTGATACGCCGGGAAGATCAGGCCGCCTGCCAGGAGTTCCGCCCGCAGCGAGCGCATCGGCTCCGACTCGCGCAAGGCTTCGCGCACCCGCGCGATCCGGACCTTGGGCAGGGTTTCCACGACCGCCAGCACGAACGGGTCGGCGGGCTTCGCGGAGCTCCGGTGCAGGACACCGGACCGGTCGAGCCTGGCCGCCTTCCGCCCGAGGGCTTCCGCGATCGCGGTGTCCGCGACCCGGTCGGGGCCGCCGGTGAGGTAAGCGACCTGGTAGAGCGTCGTGAGCCGGTTCGTGGTCATCCTCCGCACCCTCCGCCGCAAGAGGCACCGCCTCCGCCGCAGGAGGCGCCTCCACCGCCGCACGAGGAACCGACGAAGTAGGCCGCGCTCGAGCCGCAGGCACTCACCGCACCGCCGAACAACCTGCCCTTCGTGCCGCCGGTCTTGATCAGCGTGACCGCCACGACCTTGTCCGGGAAGCCTTGCAACCCGTTGACGGCCACCTGCCCGGTCGCGGTGCGTGCCAGGTCGCGGTCCCAGTCGCCGTGGTGGAACGCCAGCCTGCCCGCGGTGGTCGGCCGGCCGGACCTGTCCGGCCACTGCCCCCACACGGTCAAGCCCAGAGCGGCGACCGCGCCGAAGAACAGGACGACGAGGACGGTGTGCGGACGCTCCAGCGGTACGGCGTCCGCCAGCCGCGCGACGCCCAGCGCGAGAACGGCGACGTAGGCAGCCAGCGCGCACCACCAGCCCGTCCGTCGCCGGTTTTCGGCGACATACAGGCCGTTCTGCTCCAGCTCCGCGCGCAGGTGCAGGACGACCGGGTGCCGGGCCATCCGGTGGCGCAGCTCACGCAGGCCGATCCCGTTTCCGTGCACGAGCGTGACGAGCGCGCGCTCGACGGGATCGGCCGGGACCGGCCTGATCGGGTGCAGGAGCCCGCGGCCGTCGGGCCGGAGGCAGTGCCGTGCGATGAGACCGGCGACGGCGGTGTCGGTGACCCGTTCCGTGCCGCCCGCCAGCGCGGCCAGGTGATAGAGGCCGGGCACCTTCCTGACGCCGGTGTCACGACGCAGCCACCACTCGTGCGCCACGGCGAGCGCCAGCGGCAGCACGGCGCAGACACCGTAGAGCCAGGCGAAAGCCGGTCCGGGGATTCCCCAGGGTTCGTTCACGAAAACACCGCCCTCCCCGACGCTGTTCCAGTACTTCTGGAACGCGCCGGGGAGGGCGGTGGTTCGCTCGGTTCGGTTACGACTCGGACTCGGGGACGAGCTTCAGCGAGATCGAGTTGATGCAGTACCGCTGATCCGTCGGCGTGGCGTAGCCCTCGCCTTCGAAGACGTGCCCGAGGTGGCTGTGGCACGACTTGCACAGCACCTCGATCCGGCGCATCCCCATCGTGGTGTCCTCGCGGAGGAGGACGGCGTCGGTGTCGGCCGGGTCGTAGAACGACGGCCAGCCGCAATGGCTCTCGAACTTGGTGTCGCTGCGGAACAGCTCGGCGCCACAGGCGCGGCACTGGTAGACACCGGTGGTCTTCTCGTCGGTGTACTCGCCGGTGAAGGGACGCTCGGTGCCCGCCTGGCGGAGCACGGCGTACTCGTCGGGGCTGAGCTGTTCCCGCCATTCCTGCTCGGACTTGACCACGCGCGGCGTGGCTCCGACAACGGGTTTCATACCTTTCACTGGTTCCACGTTACCCCGCGAGCCACGCGATGGCCCGGCCGACGATGTCCCATGCGGTGACCATCACGCCGAGCACGATGAGGATCACGACCAGCGCCGAAATCCACCAGCGAAGACCGCCGAGACGGTTGCTGGAGTCGGCGAAGTCGGAGACACCGTCGATGCAGGCTTCCACGGTGAAGTTCGGGCCGCAGCGCTCGATGCGGTCCAGATGCTCGGCGAAGGCACGGGCTTCGGGGTCGTACGGGTCGAGGCCTACCAGGTCCTCCTGGAAACGAGGATTCTGGCCAGGTCCGAAAGGTCCGCTATCGGCCATACCGGCAACAGTAAGCCAAGAGCGGCGATTGGCCTACCACCAGCGAGGCGGGTCTCACCACCGCCACGCTGCGTCAGTTGCCGAGTACTCGCGTGTCGGCGTCGATGTAGTACTGCCCGCCGACCTGGACGACGCGCAGCGCGGGACGGGTCCCCTTGTTGAGCGTGATGTTCATGTCGATCGAGCCGTCGGGGTTGCCGCCACCCTTGTCGGCCCGGGCGGTGTCGGCGCCGGTGACCTTGTGGGTGCTCCAGTAGTCGGCGAAAGCCTGCTCCGAGCCGTAAACCTCTTTCGCGGCGTCCGTGAGCTTGCTCCAGCTCGCGGCCGTCCCGATCTTGTCCGTGTCGAAGAAGTCGAGGACGAAGCCGCCGACACTCGAGTAACTCGTGACCTTCTCGCTCGGGGTCTTCCCCAGGCCCGCCGGGGCCGCCTTCGAGGACGACGGGGCGCTCGACTTGGGCGCCGAGGTGCCCGGCTGCGGGTTCGCCCCGGCGTTGTCGCCGCCCGGGTTGGTGCCCGTCCCGTTGCTGGAGTTCAGCACCAGGAACACGATCACGGCGATCACCACGACCGCGGCGCCGGCGCCCGCGAACAGGACGGCCTTGCGCTTGGCGTCGGTGTTCTTGGCCGGGGACGGCCGCATCGGGGCGGCCGCGGACGGCGGCGGGGTCACCGCGGCGACCGGGCGCGGCGGCGTGTTCGGCGGGGCGGCCTGCGAGCGCATCGGGATGAACGCGGCCGTCGGCGTGTGCTGTTTGGCGGGCGGAGGCGGCGGCGCCGACTGGGCCGGGTGCTCGGTCCGCTGCCACGGCGGCCGCTCTCCGAGGGGGTTGCCGCCTCCGGGAGTGTCGGTGGCGGCCGGCTGTCTGCCCCCGCCCGCTCCGAAAAGCCGCGGCGAGGCCGCCATGCCCGCTCCGGATTCGTTCGCCGCCAGCGCGGCGAGGCGCTCACGGGCCTCGGCCATGCTCGGGCGCTCGGTCGGCTCGGTGCGCAGGAGGCTCATCAGCAGCGCTGTCGCCCCGCCCGCCTGCTGCGGCGGGTTGATCTGCCCGTTCGCGGCCGCGTACAGCAGCGCGAGCTGGTTGGAGCTGTTCCCGTACGGCGTCTGGCCCTCGATCGCCTGGTAGAGCGTCGCGCCGAGCGCGAAGACGTCGGAGCTGGGCACCGGGTCCGAGCCGCGCGCCAGCTCGGGCGCGAGGTAGGCCGGGGTGCCGCCGATCAGGCCGGTCTGGGTGAGCGTCATGTCGCCCGCCGCGCGCGAGATGCCGAAGTCGGTGATCTTCGCGGTGCCGGATTCGTCGATCAGGATGTTCCCGGGCTTGACGTCGCGGTGCACGATCCCGGCGCGGTGCGCGGCGACCAGCGCCGACGCGACCTGCTCGCCGATCTTCGCGACGCGCCCCAGCGGCAGCGTGCCCTCGTCGGAGATGATCGCCGACAGGCTCGGGCCGTTCAGGTACTCCATCACCAGGCAGGGATCGCCGCCGTGCTCGGCGATGTCGAACACCACGATCGCGTTCGGATGCTGGAACCGGGCCGCGTTCTTGGCCTCGCGCATGGCGCGCTGGCGCATGTTGTCGCGTTCGGCCTCGGAGACACCGGGCTGCGGGAGGATCTGCTTGACCGCCACCGAGCGCTCGAGGCGGACATCGATGGCGCGCCAGACCACCCCCATGGCACCGCTACCAATTTGCTCTACCAGGCGGTAGTGCCCAGCGATCAGCTGACCGGTGTCGATGGCGACTGCTCCTGACACATTCTTTGACGAACACATCCCGGGTGATGGTGGCGTTACGCGGCCTTGCAGGTCCCGCGCACCCGATCGAGTGTAGCGGGCGGCGGTTTCGGCCCCCCGTCAGCTCGCCGGTGCGGAGGCGGGCACTTCTTCCTCGCCGCTCGTTTCGGGAACCGGACGGGCTTTCCGCCGGAAGACCTTGACCAGCCCGACGGCTCCCGCGGCGGCGAAGACGGCGTAACAGATCAGCAGGGCAGGAGGTGTTTCCCCGGTCAGCGCGTCCCCGAGGACGACGACCGCGATCGTGCCCGGCAGGCTGCCGAGCGCGGTCCCGATCAGATACGGGGTGAAACGGACGGATGACACTCCGCACAGGTAACTGAACGGAGCGAAGGGCACCATCGGGATCAGCCGCAAGGAGGTGATCGCCAGCACCCCGCCGTCCGAAAGACGGTCGTTGACCGCGCGGACCTTCGCCCGGTGCAGGTGCCGGGTCACCAGATCGCGGCCGAGTGCCCTCGAAAGGGCGAACGAGAGCCCGGAGGCGACCGTGGTCGCCAGGATGCCGACGACGATGCCCGTCGTGGCGCCGAGCAGCAGCCCGCCCGCCAGGTTGAACACGGTGCGCGGGATCGGTGCCACGGTCAGTACCGAGTAGACGAGGAAGAACACCAGCGGCGTGGCCGGACCGGTTTCGGCGGCCCACGCCCGCAAGCCGGCCGGACTCGGGATCGGCAGCAGCACCGCGGCTGTCACGAAGACGGCGAGCACGGCGAGCGCGAGAATTAATTTGGTACGGCCGGACACTGCGTCCACCGTACGGTATTCGCCGTGATCGATACCGAGGCGCTGCGGACCCAGCCGGACCTCGCCGGCGAGACCGTCGTGCTCACGCAGCTCGACGAGTCGTACTTCGAGACCGGCTGGGAGGCCCTGCGCGAACCGGAAAGCCGCAGGCTGACCGGTACGCACACCGAGTTCACCGCCGAACAGGTCAAGACCTGGCTGGCCGGGCGGCCGGGCTTGGACGATCGCGCGGACTACGCGATCGTGCGCAAGGCGGATCGCGCGCACGTCGGCGATCTCGCGCTCATGGACCTCGACAAGGACAACCGCTCGGGATCGTTTCGCATCGCGCTGAACGGGCCGGAGTTCTACGGCAAGGGTTACGGGACCGAGGCGACCAGGCTGCTCCTGGGGTACGCGTTCGACGTCGTCGGCCTGCACCGCGTCTCGCTGGAGGTCTTCGACTACAACCCGCGGGCCCAGCGCGCCTATGAGAAGGCCGGGTTCGTCAGGGAGGGGATCCAGCGGCAGGCGCTGTGGTGGGACGGCGAATGGCACGACGTCATCACCATGGCACTTTTGAAGAACGATCCGCGGCCCTGAGCGGCGCCGGACTGGCTACGGTGGGCGCATGCCCAAGAACGGTGAGCCGATCGAGGTCGAGGTAGGCGAGCGCAAGGTCCGGGTGTCCAGCCCGGACAAGGTCTACTTCCCGGCCCGCGGGATCACGAAGCGCCAGGTCGTGGAGCACTACGTCGCGGTCGGCGAGCCGTTGCTGCGCGCCATCGGGGAGCGGCCGACGACGCTGAAGCGCTACGTCGACGGCGTCGAGGGCGAGTGGTTCTACGCCAAGCGCGTGCCGAAGGGCGCCCCGGAGTGGGTGGAGACGGTGAAGATCACCTTCCCGTCCGGCCGGACCGCCGAGGAGGTCTGCCCGACCGAGGCCGCCGTGTTCGCCTGGGCGGCCAACCTCGGCACCTTCGACTTCCACCCGTGGCCCGTGCGGCGGCCGGACGTCGACCACCCCGACGAACTCCGCATCGACGTCGACCCGCCGGACGAGGCGGGGTTCTCCGACGCGGTCGAGGTCGCGGGCGTGGTGCGCGAGGTCCTCGACTCGGCCGGGCTCGTCGGCTACCCGAAGACCTCGGGCGGCCGCGGCGTGCACGTCCTGGTCCGGATCCGGCCGGACTGGGACTTCATCGACGTCCGGCACGCGGTGATCGCGCTGGGCCGCGAGGTCGAGCGCCGGATCCCGGACAAGGCGACCATCGCGTGGTGGAAGGAAGAGCGCGGCGGCCGGGTGTTCATCGACTACAACCAGGCCGCGCGTGACCGCACGGTGGCGTCGGCCTGGTCGGTGCGCGGCACTTCGCGCGCGACGGTGTCGACCCCGCTGACCTGGGATCTGCTGACCGAGGTCGACCCGGACGACTTCGACGTCCTGACCGCCGGCGCCTTCTACGCCGAGCACGGCGACCTCCACGCGCCGATGGACGACCAGGCGTTCGGCATCGAGACCCTGCTGGAGTGGTACGCGCGGGACGAGCGCGACCACGGTCTCGGCGAGATGCCTTATCCGCCGGACTACCCGAAGATGCCGGGCGAACCCAAACGAGTCCAGCCCAGCAAGGCGCGCGACGACACTTAGGCCCGGCCGAGAGGATGCCCCGAGCGCCACGCTTGAGACGTTGAGCGTCCCGGGCGTGGCGCTCGGGACATCAGGTGGGCGTGTCCACCCGGCCGACGCGCGCCAGTGACCGATCGGCGACGGTCAGCGCGAGGAACAAAACGCTCACCACCAGCATGAACGCGGCCAGGTGGTGCAGCCCGGCGCTGTCGGCGCGCTGGCCGAAGAAGGCGCCGTTGGCCGCGGACGCGACGATGGCGCCCAGGTAGCCGAAAGTGCGCAGGAGTCCCGCGGACGATGCCATGCGTTCGGCGTGGGCCTGGTGGTACACGGAGTTCTGCAGCGCGAGGTTGTTCAACCCCTGCGGGACGCCGAGCACGATGACGACGGCCAGCAGCGTCCACACCGGACTGCCGTCGTTCAGGAACAGCAACAGCGCGCAGGCCGCGACCTGTCCGAGCGAGCCGACCAGGAGCTTGCTGCGGACGGCTTTGCTGCGCCCGGTGACGGTGGAGGCGATGATCCCGACGCCGAACAGCGGGAGCAGCACCAGCCCGGCCTCCGACGCCGACAGCCCGTGGCCCTGCTCCATCCACTGCGTGTAGCCGTAGAGGAAGGCGTAGCTGACGACGAAGCTCAGCAGGGCCCGGCCGTAGGTGGCCAGCAACGGCAGGTTGCCACCGAGCAGGCGCACGTCGATGAACGGCTGCCGGGTCCGCAGCTCGCGCCAGGCGAAACCGGCGCCCGCCACGACGGTCACGGCGAGCAGCCACCAGTCCTCGCCGTGCGGGTTCATCAGGAACAGCAGCAGGCAGACGAGCGCGGCGGCGAACAGGCCCATGCCGGGCAGATCGAGTTCGCGGACCAGGCCGCGGCCACCGTCGCGGGTGGCCGGTGTCGCGGGAAGACGGCGGAGGCCGAGGTACAGACCGGCCAGGGCGAGCGGGACGTTGACCGCGAGGGTGGCGCGCCAGCCGCCGATCCCGATCAGCAGGCCGCCGAGGCTGGGCCCGACGACGGCGATGGTCTGGGTGGTGATGGCGAGCGCGGTGAGCACCCCGGCGGGACTGTCCTTCCCGGTGCGCCGGGCCTCGCTGCGGATGAGGTACATCGCCGCCGGATAGCCGGCGCACGTGCCGAAACCGAGGAGCACCCGGGAAGCGACGAGCACGCCGAAGCTCGGGGCGAGCATCCCGACGACGCCGGAGATCCCGGTCAGCGCCGCCCCTGCCAGGAACAGGCGGCGTGGACCGAAGAGGTCGATGAGCCGTCCCACCACGGGCTGGCCGATCGCGGTGGCCAAGTACAGCGCGGAGACCAGCCAGGCCGTCTCGGCGGGCGGTGCGCCGAAGGCCACGCCGATCGGCACCAGGGACACGGAGATGATCGACGAGTTGACCGGATTGAGGGCCGCGCCGAGCATCATCGGGGGCAGAAGCCGCCGGTCGAAGCCCGATTCCGTGGTGGTGCTCATCGCCGCACGACCCGTTCCAGCAGGGCCGCCGCTTCGATCAGCGTGCGGCGTTCGGCCTCGGTGCACCGCGTCTCCAGGACCTGCGCGAGCCAGCCCTCCCCGGCGCGACGGCGCTCTTCGAGGAAGGCGTGGCCGCTGCCGGTGATGAAGATCAGCTGGCGCCGTCCGTCCTCGGGATCCGCGCGGCGGGCGGCCAGCCCCCGCTCCACCAGGACACCGACGGTGGTCGCGACCGATTGATGACGGATGCCTTCGAGCGCGGCCAGATCGCTGACCGACGCTTCGCCGTCCTTGTCGAGCCGGCTGAGCACGGACGTCTGGGACGGCGTGAGGTCGCCGCTGCCGTAGTTCTCCCGCAGGCGGCGCCGCAGCCTGCTGAAGGCGACACGGATGTCGTGGGCCGCGCGGGCGCTGGAGGCGTTCTCGGTCATGATCGCAGGCTAACTTGCGCAGTTCAGACTGCGCAATGTTGCCTGCGTATCTAGCCGCGGGTGAACTCGCAGCCCGCGACCTGCACGTACTCGCCTTTGCGCGCGGTGAACCGGGCGGCGCCCGTGGTCAGCTGGTCGGCCACGATCTTCGACGCGCCGGCGGCCCGCAGCCTCGCCCAGTAGCAGTGCCCGTTGCCGCCCGGCTTCGGTCCGGGGGAGTCCAGAAGCGACAGGGGGCGCCGGGACGGTCACCGTCGGCTGAAGCGCGGCCTCGGCGGTGACGGTCACGGTCGCGGGGACAGCCGGAGCCGTCGCCGCGCCGAGTGCTCTCGGCTGTGTGGCCGCCACCACACCGGCGCCCGCGCCCAAAGTGAGCGCGACGGCGAACCCGGCCACGAGTGGGAACGCATTTCGTGACGACGCGTGCGGCGTCGGTGACCAAGTCCTGCTCGGCATCCGTCTCTTCACTCGATTTGCTCGCGGAGTGATTGCGCTTTCGTGTCGATCTAGAAACCTGTTACCGCTCCGCGGCGGGCCGATACGAGACTGTGTGACGCGCGGGACCTTGCCGTAACGCAGGCCTTCCTGCCAGCGACAGTTCCCTCCGAACACTAGGCTGGGGGAGACGAAGGAGTACCTGTGGACGACCTGATCGCCTTTCTCGCCGCGCGTGTGGGGCAACGCCAGGCGCTGATCATGCAGGCGGTCAAGAAAACCGAGATCAGCGAATCGCTCAATCGAGGTGAGACCAAGGTCGTCATCGAAAAGAAGATCCGATCGCTGAACGACATCGAACTCGACACGGTCAATCAGATGATCAACGAGATCGAGGCGACCCGGCGGCTCCTGCAGGCCCACCGCACCACGGTTTCCGAGAAGGTCCCGGGGTTTCCCTTGTACGGCAACGAGTACTGGTGCGAGACCTGCCATGTGCCGTCCGATGAGGCCGGTACGAACTGGTGCCTGACCCTGCGGCTGCTGGCCCTGCCGTACGCCGACCACGCGGACTACAGCGAGCGCTGGCGCCCCTGACCGGGGAATCCCGCCGGGTCCGGACACGTTGACCCGAAGGTGATCACGCTCTCGGTACTGGACCGGTCCCCGACCCGTCGCGGTGGCGACGCGCCCCGCGCCCTGCGGGACACGGTCGCGTTGGCGCGCGACATCGAGGCGCTGGGCTATCACCGGTTCTGGGTGTCCGAGCACCACAGCGTGCCCGGCGTCGCCGGATCGGCGCCCACCGTGCTGGCTGCCGCCGTCGCCGCGGCGACCGAGCGGATCCGCGTCGGCACGGGCGGTGTGATGCTGCCGAACCACCGTCCGCTGGTGGTCGCGGAACAGTTCGGCGTGCTCGAATCGCTCTTCCCCGGCCGGATCGACATGGGGCTGGGCCGGTCGGTCGGGTTCACCGGCGGGGTCCGGCAGGCGCTCGGGCACGAGAAGGACGACGCCGACCGTTTCGGCGACCAGGTCCGGGAACTGCTGGGCTTCCTCGCGGGCGACCAGACCACGTACCCGGGCGTGCACGCCATTCCCGCCGAAGGTCTTCGCGTGCCCGCGTTCCTGCTGGCGACCGGCGCGGGCGCGCGGCTGGCCGCGGAACTGGGGCTGCCGCTGGTGATCGCGCCGGTCCGGGGCGAGGGGCCGCTGCTCGAAGCCATCGAGGGCTATCGCTCCGGCTTCCGGCCTTCCGCGCAGGCTTCGCGACCGTACGTCGTGGTGTCCTCGGCGATCGCGGTCGCCGAGACGGCCGAACGGGCCCGCCGGTTGCTGATCCCCGAGGCCTGGTCGACGGTCTACTCGCGCACGCACGGCGTCTTCCCGCCGCTGTCGCCAGTGGACGAAATCCTCGCCGGGCCGCTGTCGGACCGCGATCGGGAGCGGCTGGACCGGGCGCTCGACGGCCAGATCGCCGGCACCCCGGACGAGGTGAGCGACCGGCTGGCCGATCTCGTCGCCAAGACCGGCGCCGACGAGATCCTGGTGACCACCAGCACTTTCGACCAGGCCGAACGGCTGGAGTCCTACCGCGCGCTGGCCGAGGTCGCCGGAATCCCGAGTCTGGCCGCGGTGTCGTGACTTTTGCTAGTGTCTCGGCCATGACTGCCGGGTCGGCCTCGTGCCGTGAGCGGACGGGTTCCCCGGCCGCCGCTTGATCTCCGGGCGGGCCCGCAGCCCGCCTCCGCGTGAGTGTCTTGTTGTGGACCCTGCGCGGAGAGGAGGTGAATCGCATGTCCCCCAACGAAAACTGGCGTGAGTTCGTCGTGGCGCACGCCGATGGCGGCGTCCTGGACGGTGTCGTCACGCGGGTGCTGCCGTTCGGCGCGTTCGTCGAAGTGGCCCAAGGGATGGAGGGGCTGCTGCCGACCGTCGGCGGCACCGGCCCGCTCACGACCGGTGCGGCCGTGGCCGTCCGGCTGGACAAACTGGACGTCCAAAACCGGCGGTTCAGCCTGACCCTGGCCTGAAACCCTAGAGGCGCAGCAAAAGCTGGGTGAGGACGCGCTGCGCGGGGTCGTCCAGGTCGATCCCGGACACCTCGCCGGCGCGTCGCACCCGGTACCGCACCGTGTTCGGATGGATGTTCAGCTCGCGCGCCGCGCGGCGGACATCGCCGAACGCGTCGAGGTAGGCGAGCACGGCGGGCACCAGGATGCCGCCGTGCTCGGCGTCGTGCGCGACCAGCGCGGTCAGCCGGGGATCGCGGATCCGCGGCTGCTCACCGAGGAACGCGAGGACTTCCGAGAGCAGGACCTCGGCACGGACGTCGGCCAGCGACGCGACGTCCGCGGTCCCGTGCCCGCGCGCCATCGTCGCCAGCACGCGGTCCGCGTCGCCTCGCGAGGCCGCCGCGTCGGACAGACGCGGCACGACACCGCCCAGCGCCGCGCGCACCCGGACGTCGAGATGCCGTTGCGCGGTGCCGACGATTTCCTTGGCCAGCGCCAGGATCCGCGTCTCGGCGTGCTCGGGAAGGTCGGGAAGGAGCGCGTAGACCCGGCCGCCGATCACGCTCACCAGCGCGCTGCGCCGGTACGCGGCGGTGTGGACGGTGATCAGGTGCACCAGTTCCGCGCGCCGCAGCTGCCGGTCGGTCGCCGCGCGGTCGCGGGGGAGCGAGAACGCCAGCACCATGGCCGGTTTCCCGGGGTCCGCGCCGATGTCGTCGGCGACGGATTCGACGTCGAGACGCCCGTCGAGCAAGCCCGCCAGCAGGTCCTCGCGCAGCCGCAGCTCCGGGCTGGGCAGGGTCCGATGCCGGATCAGCTGGGGCGCGAGCGCCCGGCTCGCGCCGAGCAACGCGACTTCCGCGCTTTCGGTGAGCGGATGCGCGCCCTCCTGGACCCAGATCGTGCCCAGCGGCTGCGACCCGGCGTGGATGCCTGCCGCGATCCGCCGCCGGATGCCGAGATCGGGCCGCTCGTCGATGCGGACGATCCCCTCCCCGGAGCGAAGCCGCTGGTAGACACCCCATTCGCGGAGCATCGCGAGGTACCGTTCCGGACCTTCGCGGCCGAGGATCGACAGCCTGCGCAGTTCGTCCACCTCGTCGCCCGCCCGTGAATAGGCCAGCACGCGGCTCGCGGTGTCCTCGATGCTGACCAGGCCGCCGGTGAGGGTCGCGATGGTCTGCGCGAGCGAGAACAGATCGCCCAGCACCTCGCCGCTGTCCGCCTCCCCACCCGCGCGCGCCGCGTCGACGACGCCCCTGGCGAGCGCCTCGACCTGCTCCCAGCGGGCCTCGTGGCCGACCTCGATCAGCGCGATCCCCGAATCCGTCGCGACGTTCACGACGGGTGAGCCGCTCTTGATCGCGACGGCGGCCGCGCCGGAGCGTCCCGCGGCCCGGATCGCTCCGGCGGCGGACCGCCCGCGGGCTCCGATCACCAGGACGAGGTCCCCCGGATGGGCGTCCGGCGGATCCTCCGGATCGTGGATGACGACATCCGCCACTTCGACGCCGAGTCCGCCCGGCGCCGCGAGCACCCTGACCAGCGGTTCCCCGAGCGTGGCGAGGACATGCCGCAGGGACGCGCCGGTAGTCGTTTCCGTAGTCAAGGAGGACGCTGTCATCACCGAATTAAGCCGATCGGACAAGATGGTCACCCTGATTCTAGCCAGTCGAACAAGCCGCGGAGCCGTCCTCAGGTCTACCGTTCGGGGTGAGACCTACCCGGCGACGTGAAGTCAGGAGCAGTCAGTGGACGCCGTGACCCAGACCCCCGCCCCGAAGAACGAGCCGGTGCTGAACTACGCACCGGGCAGCGCCGAGCGCGCTGAACTCGAGGGCGCGCTCAAGCTGCTGGGTGACGCCGACCCCATCGACATCACCGCCACGATCGGTGGTGAGCAGCGCAAGGGCGGCGGCGAGAAGATCGAGGTCGTCCAGCCGCACAACCACAAGGCGGTGCTGGGCGTCATCCACAGCGCGACCGCGCAGGACACCCACGACGCGATCGCCGCCGCCAAGGCCGCGGCCCCCGGCTGGCGCGCGCTGTCCTACGACGACCGCGCCGCGATCATCCTGCGTGCCGCCGACCTGCTGGCCGGCCCGTGGCGCGCCAAGCTGAACGCCGCCACCATGCTCGGCCAGTCGAAGACCGCCTTCCAGGCCGAGATCGACTCCGCCTGCGAGCTGATCGACTTCTGGCGCTTCAACGTCGCCTTCGGCCGTCAGATCCTCGCCGAGCAGCCGGTCAGCTCGCCCGGGATCTGGAACCGGATGGAGCACCGCCCGCTCGAGGGCTTCGTGTACGCCATCACCCCGTTCAACTTCACCGCGATCTCCGGCAACCTGCCGACCGCGCCCGCGCTGATGGGCAACGTGGTGCTGTGGAAGCCGTCGCCGACGCAGAGCTACGCCGCGCACCTGCTGATGCGCCTGCTCGAAGAGGCCGGCATGCCGCCGGGCGTGATCAACCTGCTGCCGGGTGACGGCAAGGCCGTCTCCGAGGTCGCCCTGACCCACCGCGACCTGGCCGGGATCCACTTCACCGGTTCCACCGCGACCTTCCAGCACCTGTGGGCCACCGTCGGCGCCAACATCTCCGGCTACCGCACGTACCCGCGCCTGGTCGGCGAGACCGGCGGCAAGGACTTCGTGCTCGCGCACGCCTCGGCCGACGTCGACATCCTGCGCACCGCGCTGATCCGCGGCGCCTTCGAGTACCAGGGCCAGAAGTGCTCGGCCGCGTCCCGCGCCTACGTCCCGCGTTCGCTCTGGGCGAGCCTGAAGGACAAGCTGGTCTCCGAGACCGAGGCCATCACCTACGGCGACGTCAACGACCTGAGCAACTTCGGCGGCGCCGTGATCGACCGCCGCGCCTTCGACAAGCACGCCGCCGTGCTGGCCAGTGCCGCCGAGGACGCGGAGATCGAGGTCATCGCCGGTGGCACCGCGGACGACAGCGTCGGCTACTTCGTGCGCCCGACGATCCTCGTGTCGGACAACCCGGGTCACGAGATCTTCCGCACGGAGTACTTCGGCCCGATCCTCTCGCTGCACGTCTACGACGACAGCACCGACGAGGGCTTCGACAACGTCTTGAAGCTGATCGACGAGACCGCCGACTACGCGCTCACCGGCGCGGTCATCGCGAACGACCGCACGGCCGTCGCGAAGGCGTCCGAGGCGCTGCGCTTCGCCGCCGGCAACTTCTACGTCAACGACAAGCCGACCGGCGCGGTCGTCGGCCAGCAGCCCTTCGGCGGCGCTCGCGCGTCCGGCACCAACGACAAGGCCGGTTCGGTGTTCAACCTGCTCCGCTGGACGAGCCCGCGCTCGGTCAAGGAGACGTTCGTTCCGCCCACCAGCGTCCGTTACCCCCACCAGGGCTGAGAACCAGGAGTTCGTGATGTTGCGTGCCCCGTTGCTCGCCGCCGCCCGATCCCGGCGGATGCGCAAGCTGGTCGAGGTCGTCCCCGCCACCCGATCGGTGGTGAGCCGGTTCGTCGCCGGTTCGAAGACGCCCGACGCCGCCCGGGTGGTCCGCGAGCTGGCCGACGACGGCCTCCGGGTCACCCTCGACCACCTCGGCGAGGACACCACCGACGCCGAGCAGGCCGCGACGACCGTCCGCGCCTACGAGGACCTGCTGACCGCCCTGGCGGCCGACGGCCTCGCGTTCGGCGCGGACGTCTCGGTCAAGCTGTCCGCGGTCGGGCAGTTCCTGCCCGCCGACGGCGAGAAGGTCGCGCTGGAGAACGCTCGCAAGATCTGCGCGGCGGCCGAAGCGGTCGGTGCCACGGTCACCCTCGACATGGAGGACCACACCACCACCGACTCGACGCTGGGCATCCTGCGGGAACTGCGCACCGAGTACCCGTGGGTGGGCGCGGTGCTGCAGGCCTACCTGCGGCGCACCGAGCAGGACTGCCGCGACCTGGCGACCGAGGGTTCCCGCGTCCGGCTGTGCAAGGGCGCGTACGCCGAACCCGAGGAGGTCGCGTTCCAGGACAAGTCCGAAGTGGACAAGTCCTACGTGCGCTGCCTGAAGATCCTCATGCAGGGCAAGGGTTATCCGATGGTCGCCTCGCACGACCCGCGGATGATCGCGATCGCCGAGAAGCTCGCGGCGGACGCGGGCCGCAAGGCGGACGACCACGAATTCCAGATGCTGTACGGGATCCGTCCCGAGGAGCAGCGCCGGATCGCGGGCGACGGCGAGACGATGCGCGTCTACGTCCCCTACGGCGACGAATGGTACGGCTATTTCATGCGCAGGCTGGCGGAACGCCCGGCGAACCTGGCGTTCTTCCTGCGCGGACTCGCCACCCGGGGCTGACCCGGTCCTCGGTGGCACAGTTCCGCTGAAGTACAAAGGGGCCCTTTCCGGCGAAATCCGCCGGGAAGGGCCCCTTCTTCCTGCGTCAGGTGGCCTGCCCCGATAACGTCGATTTCGGTGGCCACCAGCACCCCGTCGCCAATCCCGGGGGCTCAGCGGATCACCGCCGTCACGTCAGGCTTCCTGCGCTTCTTCCTTGAGCTTGTCCATGTCGATGTCGCGCGCCTGCTGGATCAGGTCTTCGAGGGTCTTCTCCGGGAGCGCGCCCGGCTGCGCGTAGATGACCGTCTTGTCGCGGATCACCGCGAGCGTGGGGATGGAGCGCACGTCGAACGCGGCGGCCAGCTGCTGCTCGGCCTCGGTGTCGACGCTCGCGAAGACGATGTCGTCGTGGTTGCCCGACACCTTTTCGTAGGTCGGCGCGAACTGGCGGCACGGCACGCACCAGCCCGCCCAGAAGTCGATGATCACGAAGTCGTTCTCGGACACGACCTGGTCGAAGTTGGCGGCGGTCAGCTCCACAGTGCTCATGCCCGGCGTAACGAATCGGGTGCTACGCACATTCCCGCCGATGCGCGTAGCGTCTCCGATGGAGCAATCCAGAAGGAGGTGCGCATGGCCGACGGGGACATTCTCAGCCGGATCGACGAGCTGGTGAGCGTGGAGCACGAGCTCCGCTCGCGGGCGATCGGCACCGGGCTCAGCTCGGAGGACCGGTCCCGGCTCGCGAGCGTGGAGCAGCAGCTGGACCAGTGCTGGGACCTGCTGCGGCAGCGGCGGGCGCGCGTCGAATTCGACGAAGACCCGGACGGGGCGACGACGCGGCCGATCTCCGAGGTGGAGTCCTACCGGCAGTAGCGGGTGCCGGGCCCGGCCCCGATGTCATGAAAGGGTCGTTCAGGACGTTTTTCGTCCGGTACGACCCGGTGAAGTCCCACGAGGGGGTCAGGGCCG